>JAJYJA010000162.1 GCA_021789795.1 Deltaproteobacteria bacterium
GAGCGCCACCCGCACCAGGGCCTCGTCCATCGGCACCAGGGCGACCCCGTAGCGCCTGACCGGGGGCCGGTCGCCCAGGGCCTGTTTTAGGGCCTGGCCCAGGCAGATGCCCAGGTCTTCCACCGTATGGTGGCCATCGACCTCGATATCACCCTGGGCGGTCACCTGGAGGTCGAAGAAGCCATGCACCGCCAGGAGGCTTAGCATGTGATCCATGAACGGCACCCCGGTGCGGATCTCGGTCTGTCCGGAACCGTCGAGGACAAGGCTTACGCGGATGTCGGTCTCCTTGGTCTGGCGGTGGATCTCACCCGTCCTTGTCGGACACGCTTGACTCATGATTGACTCCCCTGGCAGTGGTTGACGATCATCCCGATTTTCAAGCTACTTATACCCAAGTCCGGGGAAAATAAGCAACCTCATTTCGTGGTGGCGGCCCGCAAAAACGCCGGTTCCCCGTCGGAGGGAATCCCGGCCCGGCGGGTGATTTTTTGTTGACAAGGCAGGTGGCTGCGGTTATATAGCTCTCGTTTTCGCAATGAAAACGAAGGATCAGCAACGCCAAAATCGCGGGAATAACTCAGTGGTAGAGTGCAACCTTGCCAAGGTTGAAGTCGCGAGTTCGAATCTCGTTTCCCGCTCCAGCGTTTGAAAGGCTCGGAAATCAATTTCGGGCCTTTTTTTCATTGAACAAACCGCCGGGGCAGGTTATAAGACCTGCTTTAAGGTTTACGTTTGTGGTTTGATACGCATCAATAAAAAGAGGTTGACAATGAAGACCTATCTGACTCCGGTCAAGGAGATCGACCGGAAATGGTACCTGGTGGACGCCACCGACAAGGTGCTGGGCCGCCTGGCCTCGGAGATCGCCACCATCCTGCGCGGCAAGAACAAGCCCACTTACTCCACCTTTATCGACAACGGTGACTTCATCGTGGTGGTCAACGCCGAGAAGGTTAAGCTGACCGGCAAGAAGATGCAGGAGAAAAAGTATTATCGGCACAGCTCCTACATGGGGGGCTTGAGCGAGTGCACCGCCGCCGAGCTGTTGGCCAAGAAGCCCACCGACATGATTGCGTTTGCCGTGCAGGGGATGCTGCCGAAGAATCCTTTGGGCCGTCAGCAGTTGAAGAAGTTGAAGGTCTATGCCGGCGCGGAGCATCCCCATGTCGCCCAGCAGCCGGAAAAAATTGACTTATAAGCCGATGAGGGAGAAGATCGATGGCTGAGCAGAATTTTTACGCGACAGGTAAGAGAAAGACGGCGGTGGCCAGGGTATGGCTGACCCCGGGTTCAGGCGAGGTGGTGGTCAACAGGCTGAGTCTGGCCGAATACTTCGGCAACCTGGGCGACACCGCCCAGAAGGTCGAGACCCCCTTCCGCCTTACCGACACCCTGGAGCGCTACAACGTCATGGCCACCCTGAAGGGGGGCGGCAAGTCCTCCCAGGCAGACGCCCTGCGGCACGGCATCTCCAAGGCCCTGCTGGAGGTCGATCCCGAGTTCCGGCTGAGCCTGAAGCGGGCCGGGCTCCTGACCCGGGACTCCAGGGTCAAGGAGCGGAAGAAGTACGGCAAGAAGGGCGCCCGGGCGAGCTTCCAGTTCTCCAAGCGTTAAGCAATTTTTTTCGGTGGGACTTCAGAAGGGAAGGGCGGTGGCTCTTCCCTTTTTTTATGCGGGTCGCCGGGACTTGGCCGGTGGCATTCAAGCTGGAGGTTGAGGGATGATTAGAGTCGGTATCGTGGGGGCCTCGGGATACACCGGGGTGGAGTTGGCCCGGCTGCTGTGCCGTCACCCGGAGGTGGAGCTCACCGTCGCCACCTCTCGGCAGTACGCCGGCAAGCCCTTGGCGGAGGTCTATCCCAGCCTGCGGGGGTTGACTGGGGTGATCTGCGAGGAGGCCAGCGGCAGGGAGCTGGCCGAGCGGGCGGAGGTCTTCTTCACCGCCGTGCCCCATCAGACCGCCATGGCCATCGTCCCCGGCCTGCTTGAGGCGGGCAAGAAGGTCATCGATTTAAGCGCCGATTTCCGCATCCACGACCCGGCGGTTTACGAGGCCTGGTATCAGCCGCATACCGCTCAGGAATACCTGCGGGAGGCGGTGTACGGGCTGCCGGAGCTGCATCGGGAGGCGATTCGCTCCGCCCGGCTGGTCGCCAACCCCGGCTGCTATCCCACCAGCGCCATCCTGGGTCTGGCCCCGTTGCTGGCGGAGGGCCTGATTGCGGCAGAGGGCCTGATTATCGACTCCAAATCCGGGGTTTCGGGGGCGGGGCGGGCCGCCCAGGTGGGCTCCTTGTACTGCGAGGTGCACGACGGGTTCAAGGCCTACAAGGTGGGCGAACACCGACACACCCCGGAGATCGAGCAGGAGCTTGGCCTTCTGGCCGGGCGGCCGGTGCTGGTCTCCTTCACCCCCCACCTGACCCCCATGTCGCGGGGGATCTTGAGCACCATCTACGCCCAGTTGGCCCCGGGGGTGACGGCGGAGCAGGTGCGGGCCGCCTACCAGGGCCGCTACGAGCGTGAGCCCTTCGTGCGGCTCTGTCCCGCCGGGAACTACCCCGCCACCCAGCATATCCGGGGGTCGAACTTCTGCGACCTGGGCTTCAAGGTCGAGGCGCGCACCGGGCGGATCGTCGTCCTCGCCGCCATCGACAACCTGGTCAAGGGCGCCGCCGGCCAGGCGGTGCAGAACCTAAACCTCCTCTGCGGCCTGCCCGAGACCCGTGGTCTCCTCGTCGTTCCCTTGTTCCCTTAACTCCCCGGCCTTGAGCTTAAAGGGCTTGATGCGCAACATCAAGCTGCTCATCGCCTACGACGGCACGGCTTATGCCGGCTGGCAGCGTCAGGCGGCCCTGCCTACCGTGCAGGGGACGGTCGAGGCGGCCATCTCCCGGCAGACCAAGGCCCCGGTCACCCTGTACGGGGCCGGGCGCACCGACGCCGGGGTGCACGCCCTGGGGATGACCGCCAACTTCCATACCCCGTCCGCCATCCCCTGCCTGGGATTCACGCGGGGGTTAAACAGCCTGCTGCCCGCCGATATCCGTATCCTGGCGGCGGCGGAGGTTGCCCCCTCGTTCAACGCCCGTTTTGACGCCATAAGCAAGATCTACGCCTACCACGGCCTGACCGGCCCGGTGCCCTTGCCGCACCAGCGGCTCTATCACGCCCAGGTGCCAGGGCCGCTTGACCTGGCGGCGATGGCCGCCGCCCTGCGGTTGCTGGAGGGCGAGCATGATTTCGCGAGCTTCGAGGCGGCGGGCTCTCGGACGCCGGACTTGGGGCACGGGCGGGGCTCGGTGCGCCGGATCATCTCCGCCGGCCTTGCGCCCACCGAGGGCGGGTTCGTCATCCGCCTGCACGGCGACGGCTTCTTAAGGCACATGGTGCGCAATATCGTGGGCACGGTGCTCGAGGTAGGGCGGGGCCGGCGGGACCTGGCCGATTTCAACGCCACCCTGCTGGCCAAGGACCGGAGCCGGGCCGGGGCCACCGCCCCGGCGTGCGGGTTGTTTTTGGAGGAGGTCAGGTACCTAAGGGGCGACGATTTGTAATTGTGTTCTGGCCGGGATTAGATTATTTTTCCGGGTCGAAATCAGAAAGAAGCTTAGTCCCCCCTCGGTTACCTTGCAGCAAGGAGACAAAATGAGTCATCAAGTCGCGATTGCCCAGCGGATGCAGCAGATCAAACCCTCGCCCACCCTGGCGGTGAACGCCAAGGCCAAGGCGCTCAAGGCCGCAGGCGCCGATATCTTGAATTTTAGCGTCGGCGAGCCGGACTTCGATACCCCGGCCCACGTCCGGCAGGCGGCCAAGGAGGCCATCGACCAGGGGTTTACCCGCTACACGGCGGTGCCCGGCATCCCCGAGCTGCGGGAGGCCATCTGTCAGCGGTTGCGGAGCGACCACGGCTGGCGCTACGAGCCCGACCAGATCCAGGTCTGCTGCGGCGGCAAGCACGGGCTCTACAACATGGCCCAGGCCCTGTTCGGGCCCGGCGACGAGGTGATCGTGCCCACCCCCTACTGGGTCTCCTATCCCCCGATCGTCGAGCTGGCCGGGGCTACCCCGGTATATCTGCAACTTCGGGAGGAGAGCGGCTTCGACATCGAGGCCCAGGCGCTGGCCCAGTGCGTCTCGCCCCGCACCAGGGGCATTATCGTCAACAGCCCCTCCAACCCCACCGGGGCCATCTTCTCTGAGTCGGGTCTGCGCCTGGTTGCCGAATACGCCCGGAAACAGGGTTGGGTGGTGATCTCAGACGACATCTACGACACCATCGTCTATCAGGAGGGCGTTTTGCCCCATATCCTGCGGGTGGCGCCCGACTTGCAGGATCAGACCATCGTCTTAAACGGGGTGAGTAAGTCGTTTGCCATGACCGGCTGGCGGATCGGCTACTGCGCCGGGCCCAAGCCGGTCATCGCCGCCATGAACAAGATCCAGAGCCAGAGCACCTCCAACCCCTGCTCCATCTCCCAGAAGGCCGCCCTGGCCGCAGTCAGCGGGCCGCAGGACTTCCCGGTGATGATGAAGGAGTCGTTCGCCAAGCGGCTGGAGGTCATCCTGGCCCACCTGCGCGACCTGCCGGGGGTAAGTTGCGTCCGGCCCCAGGGGGCCTTCTACGTCTTTCCCAATGTCAGCGCCTACTTCGGCAAGCGGCTGGGCGACAAGACGATCGCGGGCTCCGTTGACCTGGCCGACTACCTGTTGGACGAGGCCCTCATTGCCTCGGTGCCGGGCGCGGCCTTCGGCGCCGACGACTTCATCCGCTTCTCCTTCGCCACCTCGCTGGAGATCATCAATCAGGGGATGGGCCGCTTGAAGACGGCCTTGGCAAAACTCGCCTGACTCGCTACGGCAGCCGGCTGGCGTTGGCGGCCGGGGCGCAGAGGGCCCAGGTCCAGGAGTCGATCTCCTTCTCTCGGGACAGGGCCCGCTGGCCGCTCTCCGAGAAGCACTGATACACCCACTTCTGTTGATCGTTTTCAAAGATCTTGATCAGTCCCAGCTTCGGGTGCTGATACCAGCCGGCAATCATTTTTCCTTCCATGCGCTTTCCTTATGGGGCGGGATGGGTTGGGTTGATCGCTCTGTCCGAGACTAGCCTCTCTGAGCGGGTTGCTTGCGATTTTACCACGCTTCGTGCTGCCTCTCCCTGCCGGGTCGGGCAGGCCAGGGCCGTGATCTCTGACCTTGACTCCCCAAAAACCCTGACTAACCTAATAACTGCCTGTCGATTTTGTCAAGCAGGCTGAAGACTGGCCCAGGGAATCTGCTCAGCCGGCCCTCACGGTTGACCACCGCGTTGACGGTGAAACCCTTGACCAGCAGCAGTTGGTCGGGCTCCCTTATGATC
>JAJYJA010000163.1 GCA_021789795.1 Deltaproteobacteria bacterium
TTTTCGGTCAACTGATCCCCATCGGGGATGGACATACTTTATCCTCAAATGAACATCAAGGAGAACTAAAACATGAGCCAGATCAAACCAATCGCAGAGAGCATCAACATCATGGGCAAGCGCAGCGGCACCGCCATGAAGGCCCGCGAGGCCGGCCCCATCCAGGAGATGGCCCGCGAGGAAGCCAAGGCCGGGGCCGCCTTCCTGGATCTAAACATCGGCCCGGCCCGCAAGGACGGCACCGAGCTGATGCCCTGGGTGGTGGAGACGGTGCAGGCGGTGGTCGATACCCCCTTGTGCCTGGACACCACCAACCCCGACGCCATGACCGCCGGCTTCAAGGTGGTGAAGAACAAGACCGGGGCCTTGATGAACTCCATCTCTGCCCAGCCGGAGCGGATGCAGCGGCTGATCCCGGTGGCCGCCGAGGCGGGCTGCAACGTGGTGGCCCTGCTCTGGGGGCCGGACGGGATGCCCCGCGACTCCAACGAACGGGCCGCGATGGCGGTGGATTTGATGATGGCCCTGGCCGAGGCCGGCATCCCCAACGAGAAGATGTTTTTCGACCCCATCGCCACCCCCATCACCCTGGGCTGCGACCAGATCAACTCCGGGCTGGAGTTTTTGGCCATGCTTGAGGACATCGCCCCGGGCGCCAACTCCACCATCGGCCTGTCCAACGTCTCCAACGGGGTGGCCGAGCACCTGCGGAAATACCTGGATCGCACCTACCTGATCATGCTGATGAAGCACGGGCTAAAGAGCGCGATCGTCAACTCCTACGACCCGGAGCTGATGGCCATCGCCACCGGCCAGCGGCAGAACCTGATCGAGCTGGTCTTCGGGATGATCGACGGCCACGACCCCGACCCGGCCAAGCTCTCCCCGGTGGAGCTGGAGCACTACAAGACCTACAACGTCCTGACCGGCAAGTCGGTGTTTTCCGAGTCCTGGCTGACGCTGTGACTTTTTCAGGAGACAGGGGACAGGAAACAGGATACAGGGCAAAAGACATTCGTCGTCTTTCGTTCGTCCCGGCGCTCATCCGCTCCGTCCTGCCCCTCCCTGTCACCTGTTTCCTGTCCCCTGTCTCCTGATGCCTGAAATTCCCTCCCATCACCTGATTTACGGGCATCTTAGCGATTACCTGACCGGCGAGGCCCTGGTCGATACCGATGACGAGCGGTATCGCCAGGGCTTGTCGCGGTTGATGGTGGAGGAGCGGGGCTACCGGCGCGAGGAGTTGCAGCCCCGCCGCAAGATCGAGACCCTGTTCGCCAACAACTTCGTGACCAGCGTCATCGAGCTGGTGGTCAGTCTTGAAGGCCGGCGGCTGCTGCTCCTGCGTTACGGCCCCGGCTCGTTGGTGACTAGGGAGCGCCCGGCCCTGGCCGCGGCCCGGGTGCTGGAGCCGGAGGGCGTCATCCCCTACGCGGTGGTGACCAACGGCCGGGACGCCGAGTTGCTCGACACCTGGTCAGGCAAGGTCATGGCCACCGGTCTGGCCGCCATCCCCAGCCGCGAGCAGGCCTTGTCCCTGCTCGCCACGGCCCGGTTCGCACCCCTGCCGGAAGGCCCTCAGCGTCAGCTGGAGCTCAGGATCCTAAACGCCTACGACCAGGAGGTCTGCTGCGCCGGCGGCCCCTGCGCCCTGCCTCAGGCCCGGGAGGGCTGAGGGGAGGCCAGGGAATTTTGATGGCGTCGCAAAAAGTCCGATCTACTGCGTTGCGTGGCGGTTTGGCTCGTTCGGCATACCTTATGTATGGCCTCCTCGCCAAACGCACCCCGCGCCTTGTATATCGGCCCTTTTGCTTAGCCATCGGCTGCCTTTTTGCGAGCCCATCAATTTTAGCTTGCTAACCACCTGCCGCCCAAACAACCCCCAGTGGTTTTCACGCCATGACTGAACATACCTGGAGCAAATCAAGCTGGCGGGACTTCCCGGCCTGGCAGCAGCCCAACTGGCCGGATTCCGCGCGCCTGGCCGAGGCGCTGGCCACCCTGGGCCGGCTGCCGCCCTTGGTCTTCGCCGGCGAGATCCGCACCTTGAAGAAGATGCTGGCCCAGGCGGTGACGGGCCGGGCCTTCCTGCTCCAGGGCGGCGACTGCGCCGAGGACTTCGCCAACTGCACCGCCCCCGGCATCCGCGAGACCTTGAAGGTCATCTTGCAGATGGCGGTTGTCCTCTCCTACGCCGGCGGCAAGCCGGTGATCAAGGTGGGCCGGATGGCCGGCCAGTACGCCAAGCCGCGTTCCGCCGACACCGAGCGGGTGGGCGGCATCGACATCCCGAGCTATCGGGGCGACATGGTCAACAGCCCCGAGCCGACGCTTGCCGCCCGCGCCCCGGACCCGGAGCGGATGGTCAAGGGTTATTACCTGGCCGCCGCCACCATGAATATCCTTCGGGCCTTCACCCGGGGCGGCTACGCCGGCCTGCACCGGGTAAACGCCTGGAACAACGAGTTCGTCAAGACCTCGCCCACCGGCCGCTCCTACGAGCGCCTGGCCCGCCAGATCGACAACGCCCTGCAATTCATGGAGGTGATCGGCTTCGACACCGACAACCCGATCATCAACGAGGCGAGCTTCTTCACCTCCCACGAGGCCCTGCTCCTGGGCTACGAGGAGGCCATGACCCGCCAGGACTCCACCACCGGCGGCTGGTACGACTGTAGCGCCCACATGCTGTGGATCGGCGACCGCACCCGGCAACTCGACGGCGCCCATATCGAGTTCCTCTCCGGGGTGGGCAACCCCATCGGCATGAAGGTCGGGCCCAAGCACGACCTCGAGGAATTAAAGCGGATCATCGCCAAGTTGAACCCGGAAAACGAGGCCGGACGGCTGACCATCATCACCCGCTTCGGGGCCGGCCAGATCGAGCGCTACCTGCCTGGCTTGCTGCGGGAGATGAAGGGCGAGGGCTTCAACCTGGTGTGGAGCTGCGACCCCATGCACGGCAACACCTACACCGCCGAGAGCGGCCACAAGACCAGGAATTTTAACGAAATTTTGCAGGAGATCCAGGGCTTCTTCGAGATTCACTGGGCCGAGGGCACGGTGCCGGGCGGCATCCACTTCGAGCTGACCGGCAACAACGTCACCGAGTGCACCGGCGGGGGCCGCAACATCCTGGATCACAACCTGGCCGAGAACTATCAGACCAACTGCGACCCGCGCCTCAACGCCGAGCAGAGCCTGGAGATCGCCTTCCAGATCGCGGAGATGCTGCGGAATTAGGGCCACTTCCGCCTCGCCATGCCTCGCCTTCTTTACTCCTACCTGCTAAGCGAGATCACCGCCCCCTTCCTGGGCAGCCTGGTGGTGCTGACTGGGGCGCTCTTTCTGGGGCAGCTCTTGCAGAGCTTCGATCTGGTCTTCACCCTGGGGATCGGCCTTGCCGACTTCGTCCGCCTGACCCTGTACCTGCTGCCCAAGATGATGATGTTTTCCCTGCCCCTGGCCGGGATGCTGGGGGTCATCCTGGCCTTCAACCGGCTGGGGGTGGACAACGAGTTTCTGGCCCTGCGGGCCGCCGGGGTGCGGTTGCGGCAGATCATCACCCCGGTGGCGATCTTCGCCCTGGCCGTGAGCCTCATGGCCGGTTACTCCACCACCGTGCTCATGCCCCGGGGGCTGCTCAGCCTGGAGGGGCTGATGTTGAAGCTGGCCCGGGAGAAGATCGACCGGAGCGTCCAGGCGCGGTCGTTCAGCGACAGCCTGGCCGGGATCGTGGCCTACGTCGATCATATCGACATGGAGGACGGCCACTGGCACGGGGTCTATCTCTACGACGGCCGCGACCCCAAGCGGCCCATGACCGTCACCGCCCGCCGGGCCAAGCTCGCCGCCGATTACGGACAGCTCACCTTGAACCTGCGCCTGGAGGACGGCGCCATCGACTACCTGGATCAGGAGTTGTCCCGGCACATCACCTTCAAGACCTACTCCTTAAACCTGCCGGTGACCCTGCCGGCGGGCGGCGTCCAGAAGGGGGCGGAGAAACCCACCGAGATGACCCAGTCCGAGCTGCTCGCCGCCAGTCGCGAGGCCGGCGACACCATCAAGGGCCGGGAGATGCGGATCGAGTACCACCAGCGCCTGATCCTGTCCGTCGGTTGCTTTATCCTCACCCTCCTGGGCCTGCCGTTTGCGGCCCGTTCCCGGCCGGGGGCCCGGCCAGTGGCGGTGCCGGTGGGGCTCTTGGTCTTCTTGTGCTACTACCTGCTCTACAGCCTGGCCGAGACCTTGGCCCGGGAGGGTTTCAAGCCCCTGCCCCTGGCGCTGTGGGTGCCCAACGGAATCTTTCTGGCCCTGGCGGTGGGGCTGGTCGCGCGTATGGACCGGGAGTCACTGCTGCCCGGCCTTGACCGGCTGGCCGGGCTCTGGCCCAAGGGAAGCGATTGATGAAGCTCTTGGATCGTTATGTCTTGAGGCAACTTCTGCAACAGTTGTTGCTTATCCTCGGAGCCCTAACCGGCCTCTACCTGTTGGTGGATGTCTTCGAGAAGCTCGGGGTCTTCCAGGAGCGCCATCTGCCCCTCTCCCTGGCGGGCCGCTACTTCGCGCTGGAGCTGCCCATGATCCTCGATCAGATCGGCCCGGCGGCCCTGCTTCTGGCCGGGGTCATCACCCTGGGGCTGATGATGAACCGCCGGGAGCTGCAATCCCTAAATGCCGCCGGCGTCTCCAAACTCCGCATCCTGGCGCCCTTCGCCCTGGGGGCCGGCCTCTGCGCCCTGCTCGGCCTGGCGGTGGCCCAGTGGCTGCTGCCGGGTTCTGGTCGGGAGGTGAACCGCATCTGGCGGCAGGAGGTCAAGGGCGAGCGGCGGGCGGGCACGGTGCGCAACGGGGTGACCTTCTTCCGGGGCCGGCAGGGGATCTACAGCTTCACCACCGAGGGCACGAGCCTTAATCAACTGCAGGACTTCCGCTATCAGGAACTGCCGGAGGGAAGGGGGGAGGGCCGCCTGATCTACGCCCAGACCGCCAGTTACGCGGACGGGCTCTGGCACCTCGAACATGGCCAGATCCGGGGGGCGGGCGACAACCCGGAGGTGGTGCCCTTTGAGGAAAAAACCCTGACCCTGCCCGAGGATGCGGCGGCCTTCTTCGCCCCGGTGATCCTGGATTTTGAGCAGTCGCCCCTAAGTCTCCTTTCCCAGGCCCGGGATCGCGGCAACCCAGGCCGCCGTCAGGCCTGGCTCGACCTCAACCGGCGACTGTCCTTTCTGCTCCTGGGGCCGCCGCTGCTGGCCCTGGCCCTGCCCTTGATCCTCTGCTTCGAGCGGGGTCGGAGCGGGGTCAACCTGGCCCTGGCGGTGCCGGTCTGCGCCGGTCTGGCCTTTTTGGTCTGGG
>JAJYJA010000164.1 GCA_021789795.1 Deltaproteobacteria bacterium
AGGGTGCTGGCGTGCAGCCGCAACTCCGGGAAGTGCCGGCGGGCCAGGTGATAGACCCCCAGGTCCTGGACGATCAGCGCATCCACCCCCAAACCCGCCGCCACCGACAACAGCTCGACCACCGCCGGCAGCTCCTCGTCCTTGACCAGGGAGTTCATCGCCAGATAGAGTTTCACCCCCCGCCGGTGGGCGAAATCGAGCATGGCGGCGATCTCTTCCAGGGTAAAATGACGGGCCAGGGCCCGGGCGTTGGCCTGGGGCGCCCCGACATAGACGGCATCGGCGCCCGCCTCCACCGCCGCCTGAAAGACCTCCAGGGTGCCGGCGGGGGCCAGCAGCTCAGGCGACGGGACGGGGACGGGCTCAGCGGTGAATGGAGAGGAAGGGCAGGACAAAATAAAAGTTATTACCCTCGGCGGTCGACTCGTAACCCACCCGGCCGCCGTGCAGTTCGATGACGTACTTGACAAAGGCCAGGCCGTGGCCGCGGCTGAAATCCGAGGCCCGGTTGGCGCCCATGAAGCCATCCTTGAAGATGTTCGCCGCCTCCGCCTCCGGCAGGGGCCGGCCGGTGGAGAAGACGTTGAGCTTGATCCCGGCGAGCCCCGGGCCGAAGCAGTCGGTTAGGATCGTCCGGCCGTAGGCCACCGCCTTCCGGGGCCGGCCCTGGTGATCGATGATGGTCTCGGCGTACTTTAGCACGTTGGAGAACAGGTTGGCGTAAACCTGGGAGAGGAGCCCGAAATCGACCTGAATCTCGACCTCCTCGCCCTCCATGTCGTTGGGCTTGTCGATGGTGATGCCCCGGGCCGCCATCCGCTTCTGGTAGTGACCAAGCTGGGGCAGGATGATGTCGCGCTCCAGCTTGCAGACCTGGGGATGCAGCACCAGCCGGCCCTCTTGGAAGTGATCCCGCCTAAACAGACTCTCCAGGAAGAGGCTCAAGTTGGCGTGGTGCTTGTCGATCTCCTGGTAGGAGTCGAGCAACCGGCTGCGGATCTCGCCGAGCTGGCCCACGATGTGCCGGCACATCTCGGAGTCCTGTTTTTCCGCCCCGTAACGCTCGACCATCTCCGCCAGACTGGAGAGATCGTCGATCCTCTTCTTCAACTGCTTGAAGAGGTGTTTGTAGTACATGTTGGGGACGATGACGTTGTGCTCGATGTCACTGACTAGGTTGTTGATGAACTGGAGGTGCCGGACGTTCTGCTGGGCCAGCAATCGCTTGCGGAGGTTGTAGCCGATCCGGTTGGTGTACTTGGTGAAGAAAAACTTGTCCGAACTGGTCAGCTTGACCAGGGGATAGACCTCGAACATGCCGATGACCTGCAGGGTGTCGGCAAACTCCGGGGTGACGCTGGTGCGCAGGGGCTTGGTCTGCACCGGCACCAGGTAAGAGCCTCCCGCCTCGTAAGGCTCGTCGGCCAGATAGACATATCCAAGGCAGGGTTCGGGAGGCTCGCGCACCCCCCGCTCGCTGTCGCAGACCAGATCCAGCCCGCCGTCCTCGCCCCGGAGATACAGGCGGCTCTCCACCCCAAAGGCCTCCAGCGGCACCGCCACGCAGATCCGGTAGAGGTCGTCTAGCGAGTCGAACTCCTGGGCCAGGTCGAAGAAGGTCTTTAAGATGTCGTTCTTCTTGCGGCTGAAATCGTAGTTGATGTAATCGCGCCGCTTCTGCTCGACCCGGGCCCGGATGAGCGCCAGATCTTCCCGAGAGCTGCTGTCCGTCTCAGCCATACCGCCACTCCGTCCGAAGTCCTTGAGTTCACTGCCCCGCGGCCATCACATCTTGCCGGTATGCCAGACCAGCAGCACCTCGTCCTCGTGGCCATCCTTCTCCCGCAAGGTGACATGCACGTGCTCGTTGATGGTCTCCAGCACCTCCAACCCCACGTAGTTGGGCTGGATCGGCAGCTCGCGACCGCACTTGCGGTCGATCAGCACCGCCAGTTGGATGCAACGCGGGCGGCCAAAGTCCATGATCGCGTCCAAGGCCGCCCGGATGGTGCGGCCGGTGAACAGCACGTCGTCCACCAGGACGATGGTGTAGTCCTCCACCGCGAACTTGATATCGGTCTTTTTGACCATCGGGTTCTGCGCCGCCAGGCTCCAGTCGTCGCGGTAGAGGGTAATGTCCAGGGTGCCGGTCGGCACCTCCACCCCCTCGCGCTCGGCGATGAGCTTCTTGATCCGCTCGGCCAGAAACACCCCGCCGGTGTGGATCCCCACCACCGCCAGGTTCTCCACCCCGTTGTTCTGCTCCAGGATCTGCAAGACGATCCGGGCCAGGGAACGCTGCATGTCCGACCCGGACATGATCTGCCTGCTCATGGTAGTCAACTTAACACCTCGCTTTCCAGAAATGATCGATGCCCTTGACGTGCACCAGGTTAATGGCCTCGGGATAGGCCTGGCATTCGGCGGCGAATACCTTGGCCGCGATGTCGTCCGGGGTGTCGGCCTCGTCTAGGGCCACGCACCGCTGCACCACGATCGGCCCCTGATCGTAGGCGTCGTTGGCAAAATGCACCGTGCAGCCGCTCACCTTAACCCCTCGGGCATGGGCCGCCCGGTGTACCCGCATGCCGTAAAAGCCGTCCCCGCAGAAGGCCGGGATCAGGGAGGGGTGGATGTTCAGCACCCGCCGCGCCAGAGACGGGGGCGGGAGATAGAGCTTCAAGAATCCGGCCAGGAGCACCAGTTCCACCTGGTAACGGCCCAGGATGGCGTTGATCGCCTGATTGTCGGGGGCATGAAAGGCCGGATACCCGTACCGGCTGGCCTTCTCCAGGCCCAAGGCCCCGGCCCGGTTGGAGACCACCACCTCGATGCTGCCCGGCATGACGCCGCTGGCCAGGCAGTCGTGGAAGTTGTCCAGGGTGCGGCCAGAACCGGACAAGAGTACCGCCATTCTCATGATCGCACCTCGCGCCCTTTAAGCCAGTTCGGGGTGGCGATCCGCATCCACCGCGTTTAACCACTTGGCGATGGCGGTATCGTAGCGGCTGGTCAGATCGAATACCTTGCGGGCCAGGCGGAACCTGGTCTTCAAGGTAGTGTCGCCGCTGGCCTTGATCTCGGCCAGCACCTGGGGGTAATCCGCCGGATCGACGATCACCGTCACGTCCCGGTAGTTCTTGGCCGCCGCCCTGAGCATGGTGGGGCCGCCGATGTCGATGTTCTCGATGGCGTGGGCCAGGGTACAGGCGGGATCGGCGGTGGCCTTGTCAAAGGCGTAGAGGTTGACCGCGATCAGGTCGATGGGCAAGAGCCCGTGGGCCGCCATCTGCCGCTGGTGCTCGGGGTTGTGGCGCTGGGCCAGGATGCCGCCGTGCACCTTGGGGTGCAGGGTCTTGACCCGGCCATCGAGCATCTCGGGAAAGCCGGTGAAGTCGGCCACGTCCCGCACCTCAAGCCCGTGTTCGCGCAACTTCTTGGCCGTGCCGCCGGTGGACAGGATCTCGACCCCCAACCGGCTTAGTTGACTGGCAAAATCCTCGATCCCGGACTTGTCGGTGAGACTGATTATCGCACGCTTGATCATCTTTTAGGTTTCCTCCTTGATGTTGAAAATCAGTTTGATGGCAAAGTGGCTAGCGGCACGCCATCATCCGGCTAATCTGGCCCCTTGCGGACAAAGGTGCGGATCAGGCGCCGGTCGCGCTTGGAGGGCCGGCCCGCCGGGCGGGCGTTGTCGTGGATACTGCGCCAAAGCTGCCGCTCCTCCCGACCCCGCTCCCTGGCCTCCTGACTAGCCGGGGTCTCCTGGTAGAGAACCGCCGCCTCCGGCGCGGGCCGCCGCTGCTCGGAGAGGACTAATACCCGCACCGTCAT
Source organism: Deltaproteobacteria bacterium (assembly GCA_021789795.1). Lineage (GTDB taxonomy): Bacteria > Desulfobacterota > Desulfobulbia > Desulfobulbales > VMSU01 > VMSU01. The sequence goes on from JAJYJA010000164.1 coordinate 3,838, forward strand.
CGCCAGCCCGCCGCGCTGGATGCAGAGCTCGTCTCCCAGCCGCACCGGATGGGCGGGCTTCACCCGCTGGCCGTTTAAGTGCACCTTGCCCCCGGCCACCGCTTGGGTGGCCAGGCTCCGGGTCTTGAAGAACCTGGCCGCCCACAGCCACTTGTCGATCCGCACCTGGGGGCTGGTGTCCATAGCCGTCACTCGCTCCAGCGGCCCAGTTCCTTGATGATCCGATCCCGGTCCGGGGCGTTTATGAGCATCGTTTCCTTGAATCGCTCGTAGTAGCGGATCAGGATAAAGTCGAAGCGCAGCCCGATACCGCCCTCGTTGTAATGAATGATCTCGCAGGTGAACTTGATGCGGCCCAAGAGCTCCAAGCTTACGTAATCGCCAATCCGCAAGATCGGCACCCGCTCCAGCTCGATAAAGGCCCCGCCGAAGCTGATGTTCCGGGTCTGGCCGCGCAACACCACCTTCTGGCCCAGGATAATCCGGGCCTTCAAGCCCAAGGACAGGCGGATATTCTTACGTCTCTCTTCCATATATCGCTTGGCTGGCCACCTATAAGTCAAGGGGCCAGATACCAGATCAGACGCCCCGCCGGCCGCACCAGGGAGGCAGGATAGCGGCCATCTGGCGGGCCGGACAGCAACGATTCCGCCAAGCTAAGCTTGACCTCCCCGCTCACCAGAAACATAACCGTCCCGGCCCGGTTGAGCAGCGGCAGGGTAAGGGTCAGACGCGGAACCGGAGGCCGGGCCTGGGCTGAGGCCACCGCCGCCACCCAGTCGGTATTGGCCAGGGCCGGATGACCAGGGAAAAGGGAGGCGGTATGGCCATCCTCTCCCATGCCCAGGACCACCAGGTCAAGGGCCGGATACTCGTCCGGGGCCAACCGGCGTCCGGATAAGGACTCGAAGGCGTCACCCATGGCCGCCTGGTAACGGCGGGCGGCCTCGGCCAGGGGCCTGACCTCGCCCGGCATAGGCAAGACCCGCCCCACGGCCACCGGCAACTGGGATAAAAGATGTCTCTGCGCCAAGCCGTAATTGCTGTCCGCATGCCAGGGGGGCAGGCAACGCTCGTCGCCAAAAAAAACATAGGTCTTCTCCCAGATGCCGCTAACCTTGGCCCGGCACAGTTCGGAAAACAGAAAAACCGGTGTCCTGCCCCCGGGCAGGGCGACCGTGGCGTAGCCCTGCCGGGCGATGGCCGCGGCCAGCACCTCCAGAAAACTCCCGCTCATCGCTTGGCAGCAGGCCGTAAGGCTATCCCCGCGATAGACCAGGGGTGAAGAGGAAGTCTCAAGGTTCAAGGAGCAAGGAGTGACGACAGATTATACTGGCCAAGGACGGACTCCGTCCACAATCTTTTTGGGCCGGAGGGCTTGTTGGGTTGACTTATAAAAAACGGCTGTGGTAGAATTTCAGTGAGGATTTCCAATATACCAGCACCTGGCAAAATGCCGCCTACAACCAGCAGAGGGCAGGCTGACATGACTATCGAACTGCAA
>JAJYJA010000165.1 GCA_021789795.1 Deltaproteobacteria bacterium
GTTTTTCCCTAAAATAATTTCCTTCAGGTAAACCCCCGGCTATGCCGGGGGACAGCCAAAGTTTGACAGTTCCGGGATTATGTGAAGTCATACTGCTATCCAGCAATCACTCGAGCCAACGATTGCTGTGCCAATGGCAAAAGCTGATTGGTGGCACGGAATTAAGTCATTGTTGCCGATACCATTGGCAAACCAATGAATTTTCGAATGGCACCAAACCGGATGTGCTGCCAAGTAACCCGGGGCCACCTTGGGTGGCCAGATAATCTTTTGAAAATGCCGCTTTGAGCGGCCCACGGTTTTATAAAGCCACCGGTTTTACCGGTGGATACTTACTTTGATGGCGTCGCAAAAAGACCGATCTACTGCGGCGCGTGGCGGTTTGGCTCGTTCGGCATACCATATGTATGGCCTCACTCGCCAAACACACCCCGCGCCTTGTATATCGGCCCTTTTGCTTAGCCATCGGCTACCTTTTTGCGAGATCATCAATTTTGCTGATCTCGCCAACCGCCCCGCAATTCTGTTTAATCCCCGCTGATGTTAGACGGGGGACGCAGTAGATCGGTCTTTTTGCGACGCCATCAATTTTTTCCCGCCCGGCAAACGCCACTGTTGGCCTGCGACATTTTTTACAGTATATTCTCCCGACCCACCCTGGCGCCTCGCATCCAGGACAGGATCAAGGCCGTGGCCCAAATGCCAAGTCGTCACCCTGGCAAAACGGCCAGATGCACCTGGAAAAAAGCGGGCGGCCCGCAGACCGTACCCACCAGCAAGGCCCCGAAAACGCGCCATGAAACGTGCCCTTACCCTATTCATCCTGCTGCCGCTCTTCGCCGCGGCCCGCGCCGCCCTGGCCAGCGGCCCGGCGGCGGACGACTCCTACGGCTACCTCTTGAACCTGCCCCTGGAGGATCTGGCCCAGGTGCCGATCAAGTCCTCCGGCCTCTTCGACATGACCAGGGATCAAACCCCAGGGGTAACCTACGTGGTCACCGCCGACCAGCTCGACCGCTTCGGCATCCGCTCCTTGGGCGAGTATCTGAGCCGGATGCAGCCCTCCTTCGCCACCGTCATCCACGGCACCCAGGGGATAACCACCGGCGTGCGGGGCCTGATGGTGGACAACAGCGCCAAGACCCTGCTCCTGCGCGACAACCTAAACATGAACAACCGCTACTTCGTGGGCATCAACGGCTCCGAGCTGTCCAGCCCGCTGCTGGGCGACATCGACCGGGTCGAGGTCGCCACCGGGCCCGGGGCCCTGCAACACGGCTCCGGGGCGATCAACGGCTTCCTGAACCTGGTCAGCGCCACCGGGGCCAGCAAACCAGGGATGCGGATGAACGCCTCCTACGGCAGCGGCGACTCCCGGGTGGTGGAGGGCAGTTACGGACAGGTCTTCAGCGACCGGGCCAACCTCTTCCTCTACGCCGGCTACGACAAGAGCAACGGGGTCAAGCCCTACTACCCGCTGCCCGCCGATCAGTGGGACCACCTGGCCACCCCCGCCGGTGGCTACGACGGAATCAGGGGCACGCCCTCCTCCACCTTCCTGGACAACGTCCGGGTGGGTCTGACCGACAACGACTACAAATTCTCGCTCCGCAGTCAGTTGGGCCGGGACAACGACCCCCTCCAGCTCGACTTCAAGGCCCTGCTCAGCCACACCTCCAACGTCGATCCGGTGCTGGGCGAATACCTAAGCCCCGCCGCCAGTTGGGTTCAGGAGATCGCAAACACCGCCAACGCCAGGGGCGGCAGATACTCGCCCTTCTACATCGAAGAGGCGGACAACTTCCTTGTCTCCCCCGAGATAAAACTCCGCCTCAACCCGGAAAACGAGGTCAAGATCATCCCCTTCTACCAGACAATCAAGACCAGCAACCAGTTCAGCGACTTCCTGACCGATCAGGTGTCGCAACTCGGCATCAACCTGCTCCCCAAACCCGACCCGGCCTTGAACACCGCCACCCACACCGACTGCCCGGCCATGAACTGCGGCGATAACTACACCTACGGCGACGAGGAGCACCTGGGGCTGACCCTGATCCACACCTACACCGGGATCAAGGACCAGACCATCGCCTGGGGGGCCGAGGCCAAGTACTTCGAATTCAAGACCAACCCCTGGTACTGGACCACCGCCAGCCTGTACGCCGAAGACCAACTCCGTTTCGGCAAGCTCACCGTGCTGCCGGGGCTGCGCTACGACCGCACCTATTTCGCCCACTCCATCGCCACCGTGCCGCCCTTCAACGACGGCCCCTACCCGGCCCCCGACGACGTGGGCTCGTTCACCAAGCAGCTCGCCCTGGCCTACCAGGTAAACAACCAGCAGACCGCCAAACTCTCCTACCAGGAGGGCTTCCGCTTCGCCGACGCCTGGTTCCAGCAGTGGGCCGCCCACGTCAACCAGACCAGCCAGGCCATCACGCCCGAAAAATCCTACCAGTACGAGGCCGATTACACCTTCAACGGCCTGCTCGACAAAAGGCTCAACATCCTAACCTCCCTGTTCTACAACCTCTACCAGCACACCCAGGGCTGGATAGTGGACGACTACACCTTCGGCAACAGCCCCAACGACATCACCTCCGTGGGCTGGGACCTGGTCTTCGACTACCACCCCACCAAGACCTGGGACCTGGGACTTTCCTACAGCTATGCCCGGCCCCTCGACTCCTACGAGAACAACATCCGGGTAGCCAACGACGACGACACCTGGACCCGCTATCCGGTGCACATGATCAAATTCCACGCCGGCCACGAGCTGTTCAAGGACTTCTATCTGGGCGGAGTGGGGGTGCTGGAGTCGGCCCGCTACGACAAGGCCAACACCGTCGATCCCCGGGTGATCGAGCTGTTCGACAACTGGTCAATGGTGATGGACGCCAACGCCTGGTACCAGGTGAACCAGCGGCTTAAGATCTCCCTAAGCGCCAAGGAACTGGTGCGGATCAACTACGACCAGTACCCCGCCTACTACTCCGGCACCCGGCCCCTGGACTCGCCCCGGCCCGACTCCCCGCTGTACTACCTCACCATATCCTGGGAATTTTAAGCCATAATCCAAAGCCATGGCGACGATAAGGACCAAACTCACCCTGCTGATCATGGCGGCCAGCTCCATGTCGGTGCTCTGCGCCTGTCTGCTGTTCTATTACCTGATCGGCCTGCACCTCCAGCGGGCCTACCGCAAGGACCTGGAGAGCTTGGCCGACATCCTGGGGCACAACTGCGCCGCCTCCCTGGCCTTCGACGTGCCGGAGGACGCCAGTACGGTACTGGCCTCGCTCGACAGCCGGGAGTCGGTGTTCGCCATCCGTCTCTACGACAAGGACGGCAACCTGTTCGCCTCCTACGACAACGTGCCGGGGCTCAAAAACCACCAGTCCTTCTTCCCCGAGATCATTCCCGACGACCCGCGCCACCTCAAGATCGAGCGGCCCATCACCTTAAAGGACGGCTCGACGGCGGGCAAGATAGTGCTCTACGACAACTTCCAGGAGATCGCGGCCAGCAAGAAAAAGGGCATCCTGATCCTGATCGCCACCGGGGCGGCCTCCCTGGCCGCCGCCCTGCTGCTTGCCTCCTTCCTGCAGGCGGTCATCTCCCGGCCCCTTGGCCTGCTGACCGAGGCAGTGCAACAACTGGCGGCGGGCGACTTCTCGGCCCGCCATCGCATCCCCACCCGGCGCACGGACGAGATCGGCCTGCTCTCCACCGCCTTCGTGGACATGGGCAACAAGCTGGAGGACTCCTACTCCCAGCTTGCGGTCAGCAACCAGAACCTGGAAAAACGGGTGGCGGCGCGTACCGAGGCCCTGCAACGGGCCATGCACGACCTGACCCGGAGCCAAACCCAGCTCATCCAGTCCGAAAAGATGGTGGCCATCGGCCATCTGGTGGCCGGGGTGGCCCACGAAATCAACAACAACATCAACTTCATCGCCTGCGCCATTCCCTCGTTGATGCGTCTAAATCAAAGGCTAAACGACCAATTGACCAGCCAGGCGCCGTTAAACCGCGACCAGCTTGGCAAGACCACGCAACGGATCGACGACCTGCTCCACAACGCCGAAGAGGGGGTGCGGCGAACCATCAAGATCGTCCAGGACTTAAACGCCTTCGCCCGCCCCAGCCGGGGCGAATTCTCCGAGCTGGACATCCACCAGGAACTGGAGATGGTGCTTACCCTGCTGCGCTACGAGCTCAAGGGCCGGGTCGAGGTGCACTGCGACTTCACCCCCGGCCTGCCGCCGGTGCTCTGCCTGCGGGATCAGATCAGCCAGGTGTTCATGAACATCCTGCGCAACGCCAGCCAGGCCATCGCCGACCAAGGCCACATCCGTATCCAGACCTGGCGACAGGACGACACCGTCCGCGTCCGCTTCCAGGATAGCGGCGGCGGCATCCCGCCCGAAATCCAACCCATGATCTTCGACCCCTTCTTCACCACCAAGGACGTGGGCAAGGGCACCGGCCTGGGGCTTTCCATCTCCTACGGCATCGTCAAGAATCACGGCGGCGACATCTGGGTGGAGTCCTCCACCCCCCAGGGCACGAGCTTCGTGGTCTCCCTGCCCCTCCGGCAGAACGGCCAGTTCCTCCCGCCCGCCATCTCCGTCACCGCGCCCGAGGAGGGCGGACAACCGGCATGAGCCTTCCCTCCCTGCCCGCGTACCTCAAAGGCCGGCCAGCGCGCCTGCTGGCCGGGGGGCTGGTGGCCGCCTGGCTCGCCGTTTCTCTGGTCATGGCCTCGCCCTGGCAGGTGGCAAGCCACGTCAATCCTACCCGGATCGACGAAAATCAGGTGATGGCGGTCTATCTCTACAACTTCTTAAACTTCGTCACCTGGCCCAAGTCCACCCCCCCCACCGGGGATGAGCAACGGGAGCCGATGACCATCGGGGTGCTGGGCGACACCCCGGTCAGCAAGGCGTTGACCGAGCTGGCCGCCGAACTTATCCGGCAGGGCAAGCCCGCCATCCGCCTGGCCAGCTACCCCCGCTACACCCCCGGCCTGCGGCTCGACCAGTGCCACATCCTGTTGGTCAGCGACTCGGAGAAGGAAAATTTCACCCGCATCATCAAGGAGTTAAAACGCGCTCCGGTGCTGACGGTGGGCCTCTCCGATGATTTCCTGGCCGCCGGCGGCATGATCGCCATGCTCGAACGCCAGAACCGGGTGCGCTACGCCATCAACCGCCGGGCCGCCGGCCAGGCCGGACTGCAACTAAGCGCCCAACTGCTGAAGAGCGCCGTCGAGATCAAGGATGAGTAAGATTGATGATCTCGCAAAAAG
>JAJYJA010000166.1 GCA_021789795.1 Deltaproteobacteria bacterium
CTTACTTAAAAAACTAACCCCTGCGAAGCATAGATGAGCAACCGCACCGAATCACCCGTCAGTCGCGCCCCGGAACTCGCCAAGGCCTACGAATTTCACGCCCTTGAGGATCGCTGGCGCCAGGCCTGGCTCGATCAGCAGACCTTCACCGCCAGGATGGAGGAGGGCCGGGAGTCATTCTCCATCGTCATTCCGCCGCCCAACGTCACCGGCGTCTTGCACATCGGCCACGCGCTTAACAACACCCTGCAGGACATCCTGGTGCGCTACCACCGGATGCAGGGCGAAAACGTCCTCTGGGTGCCGGGCACCGACCACGCCGGCATCGCCACCCAAAACGTGGTGGAGCGCCAGTTGCAGGCCGAGGGCCAGGATCGCCACCAGCTGGGCCGCGAGAAGTTCATCGAGCGGGTCTGGACCTGGCGGGCGGAGTCAGGCGGCCAGATCATCAACCAGTTGAAGCGCCTGGGCTGTTCCTGCGACTGGAGCCGGGAGCGTTTCACCATGGACGCCGGCCTCTCCCAGGCGGTGGTCAAGGTCTTCACCACCCTCTACCGTCAGGGTCTGATCTACAAGGGCGACTACATCATCAACTGGTGCCCGCGCTGCCACACCGCCCTTTCCGACCTGGAGGTGGAGCACGAGCCCACCGCCGGCAAGCTCTACCGTATCCGTTATCCCTATGCCGAGGGCTCGGGCTACCTGGTGGTGGCCACCACCAGGCCCGAAACCATGCTGGGCGACACGGCGGTGGCGGTGCATCCCGAGGACGAGCGCTACCAGGCCATCGCCGGCGGACGACTGCGGCTGCCCCTGACCGACCGGGAGATCCCGGTGATTGCCGATCCCCACGTGGAGCGCGAGTTCGGCACCGGGGCGCTCAAGGTCACCCCGGCCCACGACCTAAACGACTTCGAGATTGGCCGCCGCCATCAGCTCCCCCTGCGGTCGGTGATGGACGAAAACGGCATCATGAACGAGCAGGCGGGCCCCTATCTGGGACTGGACCGCTTCGAGTGCCGTAAGCGGGTGGTGGCCGATCTTGAAGCCCAGGGCCTCTTGGACGGCATCGAGGACTACGAGCACGGGGTGGGCGCCTGCTACCGCTGCCACACCGTGGTCGAACCCCGGCTCTCCAAGCAGTGGTTCGTGGCGGTCAAACCCCTGGCGGAGCGGGCCATCGCCGCGGTGCGGGAGGGCGAGATCCGTCTGCACCCCAAGTCCTGGGAGAACACCTATTTCGACTGGATGCTCAACATCCGCGACTGGTGCATCTCGCGCCAGATCTGGTGGGGGCATCAGATCCCGGCCTGGACCTGCGACCTCTGCGGCGAGTTGGTGGTCGCCGACCAGGAGCCCGGCCACTGCCCCAAATGCCAGGCCGCCACCCTGACCAGGGAGTCGGACGTCCTGGACACCTGGTTCTCCTCCGCCCTCTGGCCCTTCTCCACCTTGGGCTGGCCGGAGCAGACCCGGGAACTCGCCTGCTTCTATCCCACCTCGGTGTTGATCACCAGCTTCGACATCCTCTTCTTCTGGGTGGCCCGGATGATCATGATGGGCACCCACTTCATGAATGAGGTGCCTTTCCGGGACGTTTATCTGCACGCCCTGGTGCGCGACGCCCAGGGCCAGAAGATGAGCAAGTCCAAGGGCAACGTCCTGGACCCCCTGCTGGTGATGGACAAGTACGGCACCGACGCCTTCCGCTTCACCCTTGCCGCCTTCGCCGCCCAGGGCCGCGACATCCGCATCTCCGAGGAGCGCATCGAGGGCTACCGGCACTTCATCAACAAGATTTGGAACGCCAGCCGCTTCGCCCTCATGCACCTGACCCCGGAGACCGTGGGCTTCGCGGACGGGGAGACCGCCGCCCTGTCGATCACCAGCCAGTGGATCTTGAGCCGGCTCTCGAACACCGTCCGCCAGGTGCGGGCGGCCTTGGACGGCTTCCTGTTCAACGAGGCGGCCTCGCTGCTCTACCAGTTCATCTGGCGGGAGCTGTGCGACTGGTATCTGGAGTGGATCAAGCCCGACCTCTACGGCGGCTCGGAGACGGCCCAGTCCGAGACCCGCTCGGTGCTCTTGACCGCCCTGGAGATCACCTTGAAGCTGCTGCATCCCATTACCCCCTTTGTCACCGAGGAGATCTGGCACGCCCTGCCCGGGGCGCGCTCCAGCCTCATGCTGGAGGCCTTCCCCGAGCCGCGCTCCTCCTGGGAGCGCCCCGAGGTCGAGGCGGCGGCGGCCCTGCTCATGGGGGTGATAGCCGGGATCCGCAACCTCAGAAGCGAGATGCGGATCCACCCCGCGGCCAACATCAGCGCCATCGTGGTCTGCGCCGACGCCACCCGCCGCGAGACCTTGCGGCGGCAAGCCAAGGATATCGCCACCATGACCAAGGTGGAGCGACTAGACATCAAGGAGCACGGTGAATGTCCTAAGGGCGCCGTCTCCTACATCTTTGAAGACCTCGCCATTTTCGTGCCCATGCAGGGCTTGATCGATATCGACCGGGAGCTGGAAAAGCTTGGTCGCGAGTGGGACAAGATCATGGCCCAGGTGGAGCGGATCAGGGCCAAGCTCGAAAACGAAAAATTCGCGGCCCACGCCCCGGCGGAGGTGGTGGCCAAGGAGCGGGAGAAGCTGGAGGGATTTCTGGCCACCAGCGCCAAGCTTAACGAGAACATGGCCCGGCTGCGGGAGCTGGTGGGGGGGCAGGCCCAGTAGTGGCGGCGGCAACGGCAAGAAAACCCCTGCCGCGCCTCTCGGCGGGCCTCTTGGCGGTGGACAGCCACTGCCATCTCGACATGGCGGATTATCCGGATCGGCGAGAGGTCATCCGCCGGGCGCAGCATGCCGGGGTGGGCTGGATCGTCTCGGTGGGCATCGACCTTGAGAGCTCGCTTGCCGCCCTGCGTCTGGCCGAGACCCATCCCGGCCTGGTCTGCGCCCTCGGGGTGCATCCCCATTACGTGGGTCAGGCGGAGGAGGGGCATTACCGGCAACTGGCCGAACTGGCCCGCCATCCACGGGTGGTGGCCTACGGCGAGATTGGCCTGGATTACGTTAAGAACCACGCCCCCCGCCCGACCCAGCGCGATCATTTCCGCCGCCAGGTCGAGCTGGCCAAGGGGCTTGACCTGCCGCTCATCATCCACGACCGGGAGGCGCACGCGGATGTCATGGCCATCCTAAAGGCCGCCGCCCCCTTCCCCCGGGGCGGGGTCATGCACTGCTACTCCGGGGATATGGAACTGGCGGCGGAGGTGGTGGAGCTGGGCCTTCACCTCTCCATCCCCGGCATCGTCACCTTTGCCAAGGCGGAGGTGCTGCAAGAGGTCGCCCGCACCATGCCCCTGACCTCGATGCTGATTGAGACCGACGGCCCCTATCTGGCGCCGGTCCCCTTCCGTGGCCAGCGCAACGAGCCCGCCTACGTCCTCTACACCGCCGCCAAAATCGCCGAACTGCGCCGGATCCCCCTCGACGAGGTGGCCAGACAGACCACCGCCAACGCCGTGGCCCTGTTCCGCCTGGATTGCCAGGCGGAGACGCCATGAGCGGGGTGCGGGAAAATCTGACCGAAATCCGCCGCCGTCTGGCCCAGGCCGCGGCCAGGGCGGGCCGGCGGGCGGAGGAGGTGGCCCTGGTGGCGGTCTCGAAGCGGGTGGATGAGGAACGACTGCGGGAGGCGGCGGCGGCGGGGCAGACGGTGTTTGGGGAGAACTATCTGCAAGAGGCGGAGGGGAAGATCGAGGCCCTGGCCGGCGCTGGTCTTTGTTGGCACTTTATCGGCAAGCTTCAGTCCAACAAGCTGGGGAGGATTGCGGCCCTGTTCTCGGTGGTGGAGACGCTCGATCAGGCGCGTCTGGCTGGGGCGCTGGAAGATAAGTTAGTCAAGATTGGCAAGATAATGACGGTTTACATCCAGGTTAACGTTGGCCGGGAGCCGCAGAAGGCAGGGGTGTTGCCCGAGGATCTGGACGCCTTGGCGCGGGCGGTGACGAGTTGCCCCCATCTCCGCCTGGCCGGACTCATGATGCTGCCGCCCCAGCATCCCGATCCCGAGGCCAGCCGCCCCTATTTCCGCCAGACCAGGGCCTTGGTCGATTCCTTGTTTAGCCGGGGGCTGGCGCCCCAACCCCTGGGCTTGTCCATGGGCATGTCCAACGACTACCAGGTCGCGGTCGAGGAGGGCGCCACCCTGGTGCGGGTCGGCTCGGCCCTCTTCGGGCCCCGGAGCTGACCGCTCAGGAGTCGATTGAAAATCCCCCTGAACAAATAAGTCGCACGGCGACCGCCTGTTGTCACCCAAGGCTAGGCTCACCCTAATTCAAGCCCGAGGCGAGGTGCCGGCCAAGGTCGGCGAACATCCCTCCCTGGGCGGCGACGGGCTGGGACTTGCCCTTCAACTGGCACTGACAGGGGGAAAGACAGGCGGCCACCAGGCCGGGATCGAGAAAACCCGCCGCCTGGCCGCCGATCAGAATGTCCAGGCCCCGCCTGGAGGCCTCGCCCTCCAGGCGGAAGGCCACGTTGACCGCATCGCCGATCACCGAGTAATCGCGGTTGCCGTCCACCCCGACATTGCCCAGCACCGCCTCGCCGGTGTTGATGGCCGCCCGGATGGCAAGCGGCCAGGGCAGAGGGGGCCGCAGCGCATGGGAGAGCTTGTCGGTCATCTCGGCGATCTTAACGGCGCAGGCCAAGGCCAGCGGCACCGATTGGCTGGGGCTTATCCCCCCGCCGGCCCAGACGGCCATGGCCGCGTCGCCGATGAACTTGTCGATCCGGCCCTGATGGCGCAACACCAGGGCGTTGGCCTGCCGGCTCCAGGACTTGACGATCTCCGAGACCTGGCCCGGCCCCAGCCGTTCCGACAGGCTGGTGAAGCGACGGATATCGCAGATCAGGACCGTGACTTGGCCGGTGGTCAGGAAGGCCACCGTCTGCTCGTCCTCCCCTTCCCCGGAGACAGGGGATGCCGCCGGGGCCTCTTGCAGGAAGACCAGCTCCGCCTGGCCGCCGACCCTAAGGCGATCACCGGAGCGCAGCTGGGTGGGGGCGTAGAGGCGGAGGCCGTTGACCGTGGTGCCGTTGGCGCTGCCCAGGTCCACGGCGTTGACCCGGCCATTTTCCTCGACCTGCAAGATCAGATGCTGGCGCGACACCAGTTGGTTATCAAGCTCGATGTCGTTGCCCTGGCCCCGCCCGAGACGGAAGCTGGTCTGGCCGGCCAGGGG
>JAJYJA010000167.1 GCA_021789795.1 Deltaproteobacteria bacterium
CACCCCTGCGGAGGCGAAGAGGGTCTCCTTGACCCCGGAGCTGATGGTGTAGGCCTCCAGGACGTCGGAGACGAAGATCTTGCCGTCACCGAAGGCCCCCTTGGCCCCCGACTTGGCGGTCTTGGTGATGGTCTCGATGACAAAATCCTTGTCCGCCGGGTTGACCACGCTCATCAGCATGACCTTGGGGATTTCGTCGTAGGTGATATCGCCGATCTTGATGCCGCGCTGCTTGCCGCGGCCAGCGACCGAGTACTTGGTGACCGAGGGGAAACCCGCGTCCATCAGGGCGGCAAGTACCTTGTCCGCTTTTTCGGGTCTGACAATGGCTCTGATCATGGTCAACATGGTGTATTCTCCAAAGAAAGTTTGATGATCTCGCCAAAAGGTAGCCGATGGCTAAGCAAAAGGGCCGATATGCAAGGCGCGGGTGCGTTTGGCGAGTGAGGCCCCATCAATTTTAGTAAGATGCTTGCCCTTTCCCGGCTGGGGGCGGGGAGTGCAATCAGTTCATCAAGCCGTAGTCCATGAGCAGCTTCTCCAGCTCCTCAATGGCCAGGGGCTTGGGAATCACGAACATCTGGTTGCCGTCGATGGCCTTGGCCAGGCCTCGGTACTCGTCGGCCTGCTTGGCCTCCGGCTTCCACTCGATGACCGTCTGGCGATTGATCTCGGCCCGCTGGACGTCGTTGTCCCGAGGGACGAAGTAGATCATCTGGGTGCCGAGCTTCTTGGCGAACTCCTGGATCATCTCCTTCTCGTTGTCCACGTTTCGGGAGTTGCAGATCAGGCCGCCCAGGCGCACGGCGCCGGACTGGGCGAACTTCATGATTCCTTTTGAGATATTGTTGGCGGCGTACATGGCCATCATCTCCCCCGAGCAGACGATGTAGATCTCCTCGGCCTTGCCGTCGCGGATCGGCATGGCGAAACCGCCGCAGACCACGTCCCCCAGGACGTCGTAGAAGGCGTAGTCGAGGCCCTCGCTCGCCTCGTAGGCCCCCAGTGACTCCAGCATGTTGATCGAGGTGATGATGCCGCGGCCGGCGCAGCCGACTCCGGGTTCCGGGCCTCCCGACTCCACGCACCAGGTGCCGCCGTAGCCGGCCTTGCGGATATTCTCCAGTTCCACGTCCTCCCCTTCCTCGCGCAGGGTGTCGAGGACCGACTTCTGGGCCAGGCCGCCCAGAAGCAGACGGGTGGAGTCCGCCTTGGGGTCGCACCCCACCACCATGACCTTGCGTCCCATCTCCACCAGGCCCGCCACCGTGTTCTGGGTGGTGGTGGACTTGCCGATGCCGCCCTTGCCGTAAATTGCTACCTTTCTCATTCGCTGACCTCCATGGTTGGTTGATTTGCCGAAGACAGTCTGACGGGCACTGATCAGGGGCCGTCGCCCGTTTAGTTTGTTCGCTTGGTCATCGGCCTCCTTTGGGCGAGACCATCGTCGTTTGACCTGGGTAAGGGCAAGGGTCATGCCAAGGTCAAGAAGATATTTTTTTCTTTTTTGATTCAGAAGGGTTATCTCGGCTGTGAGGTCGCGCTTGGCAGGTAAGGGTGCCGGTCGGGGCCTATGACAAAAAGGTAGGATCGTGACAAAATGGTACCTGTAGTACAATTTTGTTCAATTATTGGCGTGGCCAGCACGATAATTTTCCAATTAGGTGCTGACCTGACCACCGGTTTATCTGGTAGCAGATGACAATATGTTGATTTTTAATGATTTTATTTTAAACCAAAAAATGGTTCATTTGTTGCTTGCTATTGACGCCAGAGGGAAATCCGACGCTAAACCAGGACCGTCCCGCTCCGCCCCGGCCAGGAGGGCGGCCCCTTGCCTGAAATGGAACCCGCCATGATCTTATCCGCCGCTATCCCTCGTCAATCTGGCAGCGACTGCCCGGAGGTCATCGAGTTGACCGCCCTCTACGAGATCGCCCAGTTGATCGGCTCGGCCCACGACCTGGACAGCACCCTGACCGCCATCCTCAAGGTGCTGCACGACATCTTGCGCATGGAGCGCGCCACCCTGATCCTGCTCGACGAGGGCGGACTTCACCTCACGATCAAGGCCTCCTACGGTTTGAGCAAGGACGAACGGCGGCGGGGGGTCTATCGTTTGGGCGAGGGGATCACCGGGGCCATCTTCGCCAGCGGCACCCCCTTCGTGGTGCCCGACATCCAGCAAGAACCGCTGTTCCTGAACAAGACCCGCTCCCGCAGCATCGACAAGGAGTCACTTTCCTTCCTCGGCGTCCCGGTCTTGGTCAAGGGCGAGCCGGTGGGGGTGCTGACCGTGGACCGCCTCTTCGGCCTGGAAATTCCCTTCGAGGAGGACATCCGTTTCCTGACCGTGGTCGCCACCCTCATCGCGCAGTTCCTGGTCTTGAACCACGAGATCAAGAAGAACGAGGCCAACCTGCGGGAGGAGAACCGCTCGCTCAAGGCCCAACTGTCGCCGGTCTTCATCCGTCACAACATCCTGGGACAGAGCAAGGTGATGATCGAGGTCTTTTCGGTCATCGACAAGGTGGCGCCCTCCAGCGCCACCGTCCTCCTGCTAGGCGAGTCGGGGACCGGCAAGGAGCTGGTGGCCCGGGCCGTGCATCAGGCCAGCCGCCGTCGGGACGGCCCCTTCCTCAAGGTCAACTGCGCCGCCCTGCCCGAAAACCTCCTGGAGAGCGAGCTCCTGGGGCACGAGAAGGGGGCCTTCACCGGGGCCCTGGCCCGGAAGAAGGGACGCTTCGAACTGGCCGACGGCGGCACCCTGTTCCTGGATGAGATCGGCGAGCTGCCGCTAGAGTTGCAGGCCAAGCTGCTGCGCGTCTTGCAAGAGCAGCAGTTTGAACGGCTGGGCGGCACCCAGACCATCAGCGTCGATGTGCGGGTGATCGCGGCCACCAACCGCAGCCTGCCCGCGCAGGTGGGCCTGGGCCGCTTCCGGGCCGACCTCTTCTATCGCCTAAACGTGGTGCCCATCGTCCTGCCGCCGCTTCGGGAGCGCAAGGAGGATATCCCGCTCCTGATCGACCACTTCCTGGCCGCCAGCAACCGCCAGAACCAGAAGCAGGTCCGCCTTTCGCGCGAGGTGTTGGATTTCCTCACCCAGTATCATTGGCCGGGCAATGTCCGCGAGATGCAGAACCTGGTGGAGCGGCTGGTGATCATGGCCGATCGCGACCGGGTACTGATCACCGACCTGCCCGCCTTTGTAGTGGCCGAACCGGAGGAGGGCGTTTCCCCCACCCCTGTTTCGCCTCCCGCCCCCACCCCTCCCGGCCAGCGGCGGCTGTCGCTGGAGGAGATCGAACGGGCCGCGATCGAGGCGGCCTTGAGACGGCACGGCTGGGTACAGGCCCGGGCGGCCCGTGACCTGGGGCTGACCGCCCGCCAGATGGGGTACAAGATTCAGAAATACGGGTTGAGTAGGCCGGAATTTCCCTGAAGGCAAGGAGGCGCGCCGGCCCGCCTGGAGGGGGGAGGAGGCTTAAGTTGCGGGCCGTAACGACCGGGTGGCCGCGCTTAACTTGCCGGGCATCGGCGGGGCGAGTTGGTCAGTTTTTGTATGATTACAAGACCTGACCCCAAATGAATGACCCGCGGTTCGGATCACAGAGAGAGGGCGAGCAGTAAGCCCAAGGTCAGGGCGACGTAGAGCAGATAGACCCCCAGCACCCCGTGCTGGAGGATGGTGCGGGCCCGAAAGGCCAGGCGGCTGGCCCATCGGCAGAGCGGGTAGAGGAGCAGGTCGAGCACCACCTCCGGGGTGTGGTCGGCGAAGCGGGCCGGGGCCGGGAAGAAGCCGAAGGGCGGCTCGCCTTTGATCTCCGTCCGTAGCCCCCAGGCAAAAAGGCCGGTCAGCAGCTCGGCGAAGGAGGCGGCGCTGTACTGCATCCGGGGAGAGGGGTTGGGGTAGCCGCAGCCCCAGGTGCCGGAGGCCGCAGCCCGCGCCGGAAGCTGGCGCCGCAGCCAGAGGATCATCGCCCCCGTCCCGGCCAGGAGCAAGGCCGAGAGGGTGATCCCGCCCGCCGGGGCCAGGGCGTTTAAGGGGGCCGGCCCGGACGGTAAGGCGCCCAGTTGCCCTAGCGCCCTGGCCAGGAGCGGCAACGCCATCCCCGGCAGGACGCCGATCAGTAGGCAGGCGGCCAGGAGGATGAGCATCGGGGCCCGCATCGAGACCGGGGCCTCGGCGACCGACGGCCCCTGCTTGACCCGGGCCTCGCCCAGGAATACCACCCCGCACACCTTGACGAAACAAGCCACCGCCAGGGCCCCGGTCAGGGCCAGGAAGGGGGCGGCGATCACCGCTAGGCTCAAGGGTGAAAATCCGGTCTGGCCGCTTACGCTGTGCAGCAGGCCCAGATAGATCAGCCACTCGCTGACGAAGCCGTTGGCGGGCGGCAGGCCGCAGATGGCCACCGCCCCGCCCAGGAAACAGAGGCCGGTCACGGGCATCAGCTTGAGCAAGCCGCCGCAGGCGTCGAGCCGCCGGGTGCCGGTGGCCTTAATCACCGCCCCCGCCCCCAGGAACAGCAGCGACTTGAACAGCCCGTGGTTGATGACGTGCAGCAGTGCCCCGGCCAGGCCCAGGGCCGCCAGGGCCGGCTGCCCGAAGCTGCGGCCCAGAAGCGAGAGCCCCAGGCCGATCAGGATGATGCCGATATTTTCCACCGAGTGGTAGGCCAGGAGGCGTTTGATGTCGTGCTGGGCGATGGCGAAGGCCACCCCCATCACCGCCGACAGCACCCCGAGGGTCAGCAGCCCCGCCCCCCACCAGGGAGGGATATTGAAGAAGAACGAGCTGACGCGGACTAGGCCGTAGATGCCCATCTTGATCATCACCCCGGACATCAGGGCCGAGACGTGGCTGGGGGCGGCGGCGTGGGCCTCGGGCAGCCAACTGTGCAGGGGCATGATCCCGGCCTTGACCCCGAAGCCGAAGAGGGCGAGCAGGAAGAGGGCGCGGGCGGCGGGAGAGGCGGCATTGAGGCTGGCGGCGGACGGGAAGTCGAAGGAGCCGGTCTGTCGGGCCAGGAGGACGAAGAAGGCGTACAGGACCAGGGTGGCGGTGTGGGTGTAGGCCAGATAGACGAAGGCCGCCCGCCGGGACTCCTCCTTT
>JAJYJA010000168.1 GCA_021789795.1 Deltaproteobacteria bacterium
CGACGAGGCCCGGCGCTGCACCGCCACGGTGGGTGAGGTCTGCGCCCGACGGGTCGTCTTCCTCACCCCGGACGACACCCTGTACACCGCCCTCAGCCTCTTCGACCAGAAGGGCTTCGAGGAGCTGCCGGTGGTGGAGTCCAAAGAGCACCTGTGGGTGGTGGGGATGCTGAAACGCCGGGACGCGATCAACGCCTACAACGCCGAGGTGGTGAAACGCGGGATCAGCGCCCGGAGCTGCCCGGTGGCCTTAGGAGCCGTCGCCAAATAACTCCCACAAATTGCCCACCCTCCGTTACGGCTCCTTATGCCGTTTTTGCTGTGAGAAATGCAGAAGTTGTTTTGTGATAACGGCTTGGGTTAAGCCCTGGGGGTATTTTTTTTGCCGGTCCGTCCGCGAGTTGTGCTACACTAGGGCAATCATCCCCCGTCCGACCTGCCGAGGGAGACGGGAGGTTTGGCCTTCCATAAACAGCTTAATACTAAAAATAAACCCGCATAAAAGAGAAAATTATGTCAATGGATATTGTCAGGGAACTCGATCGCGTCATCGCCTCGGACCAGCACGACCCCTTTCAGGTGCTGGGCTTCCACCTCATCGACCGGCACAAGCCCTCGGCGGTCATCCGCACCTTCCAGCCGCTCGCCGAATCGGTGCGTCTGGTGTTGGGGCCGCAGAAGATCGACATGTACAAGATGCGGCCCGAGGGGCTGTTTGAGATCGTCATCTCCTCGTTTCAGGAGCCGGTGGACTACCACTTCGAGGTCACCCTCTACAACGGGGTGGCCCGGATCGTCCACGACCCCTACCGGGCCCTGCCGCAACTGACCGATTTCGATTGCCACCTGTTCAACAGCGGCACCCATTACCGGCTTGACGAACGCCTGGGCGCGCACCCCCTGGTCATCGACGGCCAGGCCGGGGTGATCTTCCGGGTCTGGGCACCCTCGGCGCGGCGGGTCAGCGTCATCGGCGACTTCAACTACTGGGACGGCCGGGCGCACCAGATGCGGGCCATCGGCTCCTCCGGCATCTGGGAGCTGTTCATCCCCGGACTGGGCGAGGGCGATCTCTACAAGTTCGAGATCCGGGCCCAGAACATGGACATCCTGGAGAAGATCGACCCCCTGCAGTTCTCCGCCGAGCTTAGGCCCAAGAGCGCCTCGATCGTCGCCGGTCTCGCCGGTTATGATTGGCACGACGCCGATTGGCTGGCCCGGCGGGATGGCCAATCGATCTACCAGGCCCCGATGTCGATCTACGAGGTGCATCTCGGCTCCTGGCGGCGCGACCCGGCCAACGCCGAGCGTTTCTTGAGCTTCCGGGAGCTGGCCGACAGCCTGGTGCCCTACGTCAAGGGCATGGGCTTCACCCACATCGAGCTGCTGCCGGTGATGGAGCACCCCTTGGACGAGTCCTGGGGCTATCAGGTAACCGGCTACTTCTCCACCACCAGCCGCTTCGGCTCGCCCCAGGATTTCATGTACTTTATCGACCAGTGCCACGCCAACGGCATCGGCGTCATTCTGGACTGGGTGCCCTCCCATTTTCCCACCGACGGCCACAGCCTGGGCCGCTTCGACGGCACCGCCCTCTACGAGCACGCGGACCCGCGCCAGGGCCATCACCCGGAGTGGGGCACCTTCATCTTCAACTACGGCCGCAAGGAGGTGGTGAGTTTTCTGATCTCCAACGCCATGTTCTGGCTGGAAAAATTCCACATCGACGGCCTGCGGGTCGATGCGGTGGCCTCCATGCTCTACCTCGATTACGCCCGGCGGGAGGGCCAGTGGCTGCCCAACCCCCACGGCGGCAAGGAGAACCTGGAGGCCATCGAGTTCATGAAACACCTAAACAGCGTGATCTACGACCGTTTCCCCGGGGTGGCCATGATCGCCGAGGAGTCCACCAGCTTCTACGGGGTGTCGAAACCCGCCGATGCCGGGGGTCTGGGCTTCGGCTTCAAGTGGAACATGGGCTGGATGAACGACACCCTGTCCTACTTCAGCCGCGACCCCCTCTACCGCAAGTACCACCACAACGCCCTGACCTTCTCCCTGCTCTACGCCTTTTCGGAGAACTTCATCCTGCCCCTGTCCCACGACGAGGTGGTGCACGGCAAGCGCTCCCTGCTCTCCAAGATGCCGGGCGACGAGTGGCAGCAGTTCGCCAACCTCAGGCTCTTGTTCTTCTACCTCTGGACCCATCCCGGCAAGAAGATCCTGTTCATGGGCGGCGAGTTCGGCCAGCTCTCCGAGTGGTACTGCAAGGTCAGCCTGGATTGGCACCTGGTGGAAGAGCGGCCCCGGCACCGGCAGCTTCAGGACTTTGTCCGGGATTTGAACCGCTTCTACCGGGAGAGCCGGGCGCTGTGGGAGGAGGATCACCACTATCAGGGGTTCCAGTGGCTGGACTTCAAGGACGTGAACAACAGCATCATCGCCTACGCCCGCAAGGCCAAGGACCCGGGCGAGCACCTGATCTGCCTGTTGAATTTCACCCCCCAGGTGCATCACGACTACCGGCTCGGGGTGCTGAGCGACGTGCCCTACCGCCAGGTGTTCTGCTCCGACAGCGAAGCGTTCGGCGGCAGCGGGGTGGAGAACGGGGAGGTTAAACTGCCGATCCACGAGCCCTTCGGCGAGGCCCCCATGCACATCAAGGTCTCGGTGCCGCCCCTGGCCGGGATCATCTTCAAACCGGAGCCCCATAAACAATGACCACCTCAGCCGAAGGCATCCACCCCCCGGGAGAGAAGCTCCGCAAGGCCCTCAAGTGGCTGGGAGAGATGGCCCAGAGCGATTCCGGCCAGACCCGCCGCCAGCTCCTGGAGCAGGCCGAGATCCGCTTCAACCTCTCGCCCCGCGAGTGCGAGTTTCTAAACGAGAACTTCGCCGACCTGCCGCCGCGCAAATAGGCTCAACCTGGTTATTTGCTGGTTGTTTTGAGGGCGATTGTGGGCTTGCAGATTTGCCCCGCCCCGCATAGGCGTTAGGTCTGGCAGCCGCGCTTGAGCCGTACGACGGGAAACTGTCGGTGCGGTTTTTTCTTTTAGGGGGTCAACGGCCGCCTACTTGGCGGGGATGGCGCCTTGCGCCAGGTAGCCCTTGTCGATGAGGTGCCGGCGGATATCCGCGGGCGAGAAACCGATCTTGGTGGCCACCCGCAGGGCGTGGCTGTCGGTCGAGATGCCGGGGATGATCCGGTGGGTGGACTCCTCGCCGCGGAACTCCACCTGGAGGCATTGCCCCCGGCCCCGGCGGGCGAAATCCTCCACCATCTCGAAGCTGTGGGTCACCAGCAGGGTGTTGTTGCCGATGGAGTGGAAGCCGTTGATGATCTCGGCGGAGAGGTCGAGCTTTTCGTGGGTGGTGGTGCCTTCGGCGATCTCGTCTAGGATGATCAGGCTCTGGGGGGTGGTGGTGTAGAAGATGTCGCGGGTCACCTTCAGCTCGGTGCCGAAACGGCCCTCGTTGTCGGAGAGGGTGTCGAAGGCCGGGGCCTGGTAGGTGATGTTGTCCGCCAGGTTGATCATCGCCGCCCGCGCCACCACCGGGGCGCCGATCTGGGCCAGGATCTGGTTCTGGACGATGCTCTTGCAGAAGGTGGTCTTGCCGCCGCTGTTGGGGCCGGTGATGAAGGTCAGACGGGCGCCGGCAAGGTTGACGTCGTTGGCCACGAAGTCCTGGTCGTGGCTGGCGAGGATCGGGTTTCGCATCTCCTTGGCCACGAAGAAGTGGCTCTCCTCGTTGGTCACCTCGGGCAGCACCGTCGGGTGCGGCATGGCCTTGCTGAACAGGACGAAACTGAGCAGCTCGTCGATGGCCGCCACCCCCTCGATGGCCGAGGAGAAGCGGTCGGAGTCGATCAGCCGCTGGCGGATGGGCAGGATGGCGGTCTCGTAGTCGAACATCGGCTTGAGCACCCCGCCGTAGATGAAGCCCACCACGCTGAACCAACTGGTGGACAGGCACAGGGCCTTGGCGATGAAGGGATTCATCAGCGAGAACATCCAGGCCAGGCCGAAGAAGAGCCCGGGCATGGCCGGCAGCAGGGAGCCCAGACCCAGGCGGTGGGGGCTGAAGCTAAGCCTGGGGGTGAAGGCGGAGATCTCGTCTCTGGACTTGATCCCCTCCCAGGTGCGGTAGGCGGAGCCGGCCAGGATGCGGCGGGTGGGCGAGGCCTTGAAGCTGGCGATGCTCTTGAAGAGCGAGTCGAGATAGACCGTCTCGGGTTGGGGCAGCCGGTCGGCGGCGATCAGCATCCGGTCGATGGCCCGGGTGGCGGCCTGGTAGTCGCCATAGGCCAGCAACGGGTGGGTGTGGACGTTTAGGATCTTGAACAGGGCGGCCTCGCACTTCTCGAACTCGGCCAGGAAGTCGCAGATCGCCTCTTGCAGCCGGTGGTTGTTCTCCAGCTCGCAGTAGGAATCCTGCTTGGCGTGCACCAGCTCGATGGACTGGGGCGGGTTCATCAGGGAGTGGAAGAGCCTGGCCGAGCCGACCATGGTCCGGGTGTGGTCGATGGCCTTGAACAGGCCGTGGATCTCGATCAGCCGCAGGGTGCGTTTGTCGGCCACGGTGGGCGGCAGGAGGTCGAACATCCGGCGGATGTTGAAGGACTTGCCCCGCCGGCGTTCGTCCACGATGACGTGCTTGAAGTTAAGCTCGGTGATCAGCTCCTCGCTGTCCATCTCGTTCATGTCTGGTCGCCCGCCTTGGTTTTCACCGCCATGAGTTTTTCTGTCTAGTCCGCCCGAGGCCTCTCCTTACTCAACTTTGAGGAAAAACTCAAATCTTGCTTTTGCCCCGCTGCTCCGGTACATTGGCCCACGTCGGCCCGCCGGACTGGCTGGTCAACGTTCACGTCCCTTGATGGGCTCGCAAAAAGGCAGCCGATGGCTAAGCAAAAGGGCCGACATACAAGGCGCGGGGTGCGTTTGGCGAGTGAGGCCATACACGAGGCCATACACTAAGGTATGCCGAACGAGCCAAACCGCCACGCAACGCAGTAGATCGGCCCTTTTGCGACGCCATCACCCTTCGTCTCATCTCATTTAGGTCACCATCATGATTACCCTGCTTGACTACGGCGCCGGC
>JAJYJA010000011.1 GCA_021789795.1 Deltaproteobacteria bacterium
GTCGCCAATGCCCTGTTTCTCCTCAGTTGCGTTGTTTTGTTGATCAAACGCGCCCCGCGCCGTCGATGGTTGGCGGTGAAGGGGACGGCTTGAGCCGTTTCTGAAGACTGATGATGCCTGTCAGGACCCCAGAGACTATTCTGCACCTCCGCAACAGCATCGCTTATGGTGGGGTGGAAACGACCATGCTCGGTTGGCTAGATGGGGTGGATCGTTCTCGGTTTCACTGTCCAATAGCCCTATTTTCCGAACGTGACGGGGCAGAAGATGCCTTTCGTGCCCCCTTGGCCGGGCATGGTCATGAGATCCTGCCCGTACCCTGGCACCCTGGACGCCGTTTCCGGGCAGCGGTTGCCGCAGTGGAGGAACATATCCGGGCAACCGGTGCCCGCCTGCTGCATTGCCATGACTGGCGTAGCGATGTAGTGGGCTGGCATGCCGCCCGGCGGGCAGGAATACCAGTGATGACCACGATCTATGTCTGGTTCCGCCGTCCCTTTCATATCATGGTCAAAGAGGCGATTGACACCTTGTACATCCGCCGGTTCGACCTAGTAACCGCTGTATGCGAGGCGACCCGCCGGCAGACGGTGGCTCGGGGTGTTTCACGGGACAAGACAGAGGTGCTTATCTCTGGGATATCACCAGGCCGGGTGGCGGAACAGGTCGATCGCCAGGCGGTGCGGGCCCGTTTTGGGGTCACCGATGCCGAGGTGGTCTTTGTTTATGTCGCCCGCTACTACCCAGAAAAGGCCCATGAAACGCTGATCAGAGCCTTTCAGGTGGCCTCGCGCCAACAACCGCGCATCAGGCTTCTGCTGCTTGGCAAGGGGCCGCTCGAGGGGGAGATTCGCGCCTTGGTGACCCAGCTTGGGCTTTCGGCCAAGGTTTTGTTGCCGGGGTTTGTCGCGGACGTTCCCGTCGTGCTGGCGGCGATGGATGCGATGGTGCATGCCAGCCTGGCGGAGGGCATCCCCCTCGCAGTTTACGAGGGGATGTTGGCCGGCCTGCCGGTAATCGGCAGCGATGTCGATGGCACCCCGGAGGTCGTAATTGATGGCCAGACGGGTTGGCTGGTGCCGCCTAAGGATATTGCCGCGCTTGGCGAGCGGCTCTGTCTGGCGGCCAGCCGGAAGGATCTCCGAGACGAGTACGGCGCCAAGGCGAAGCGTTTGATTGTTGCCAACTACAACCTGGACATCGCCGTTAACCGCCTTCAGAACGCTTGGACACGGGTGATTATTGGCCGGGAGCCGGGGGCCGGCGCATGAAGCTGTCACTGATCAGACGCCTCGACGTCTTGCCCCTTTGTCTGGTAGGCCTGGCGGCGGGCCTGCTGCCGGTATTCTTGAGGCCGCTGCTGGCACTGGGGATCTGTCTGGGGATACTGGCGATGGTCTTTATCTTGCGTAATCCTCGGATAGGTTTGTTTCTGGTGGCTGGCACCATTCCCCTGGAAACGGTGGGCAAGATCGGTTCTCTTACCGCCAACCTGCCGCTCACCATTCCCAAAATTTTTACACTGGCCTCCCTTGTCGCTTGGCTGGTAAACCTTGCCCTCAGGCGCATGACCTTCCGCCGCAAGCCGTGGATGTATTACCTGCCCGGCTTTCTGGCCGCCGCCGCTATCAGCCTGATCGGCGCCGATGAGACCCGTTCCGGGTTTGAGGCCCTGCTGCGTTTCTCCGACACGGTGATCTTCTTCTTCCTAATTGTCCAGCTCATTGATTCGGAGAAGATGCTGAAGACCTGCCTCATTATTTTCATCATCGCCGGGACAGGGGCTTCATCCTGGTCCATAATCCAGAGGTATCTGCCGGGCGACGTCTTCGATTTTCGGTATGGCTGGGAGGAACAGGGGGCACGACGGGGCGGGGTTGAGAAGGACATCGTTGAGGAACATATGCTGGGCGGCGTTGTAGAACGGTCTAGCGGGTTCAGCCCGCATTCCATCCTCTTGGCCTTCAATGTCGGCCTCTTTCTGGCTCCCCTGGTTGCCTTGATGGGCAACACGGGCCGCAGGGCGGCTTTGTCTCGTTTGGCCATGTTCGGCATGTCGTTGGTCCTACTTGCCTCGGTGGTGGTAACCTTTGCCCGCACCGGTTTTGTCATTGTGGTGTTTGGGTTGGCGCTCATGATTGGGCGGGGTCTGATCCGTCTCTCGCCGGCTAAGGTGATGGTGGCCATCGCCGTCGGGTTGGTGTTTGTCTTTGCCGCCCCGGATAAATATGCCGCCCGGGTCTTCAATTTCACGGCCTATACTACCAAGAGCGCCAGTATTCAGATCCGAATCGATATCTTGAAGGGCGCGCTGGGGCAGTTCCTCGACCATCCGTTTTCTGGAGTCGGATACGGCAACCGTTACGGCATCTTCAAGTATTTCACCACCTATCCAGACAAAAAACATGCGGTGACCCCGCACAACAGCTATGTTCAGGTCGCCTCCCAGACCGGTTTGCTAGGCCTCGTACCCCTCATGTTTTTTTTCTGGCAGGCTAACCGACGGCTGGAGCGGGCCATAAGGCGTTTTTTTGCCTTGGGAAGACCAGATATGGCGCGACTGGGAATCGGCTTAAGCATTAGTCTAATGATATTTTTGTTTGCCGGTTTGGCGATTGATCTCTTTGATAAGGGGATAGCGCATGCCTGGATGATGATCGGTGCCAGCGGCGCCTTTATCCTGCTGGCCGATGAGGCTTACGACAAATCGCACCACCAGCTCCGGGATGATGCCGCATGACCATTTCGTTAACGGCTGGCGGCCCCACGCGCACGGGTGGCACCAAGATTGCGCTGCCGCAAGGTGATCCCTCCATTCTGTACCAGGGGGGCCGGAATGCCCGGCTGTTGCCATGTCTGTCCTTGCTAATGGTAACCTACAACCGCCGGCTGGATGTGGCACGCTGTCTTGCCTCGCTCTTTGAGGCCTGGCCGAGGTGCCTGCTGGAATTTTTGGCCCTGGATAATGGCTCTACCGACGGCACTTGGGAACTGCTGGCCTCGCATAACGAGCTCCGTCTGACCCGCTGGTCGCAGAACCGTGGGTTGGCCCCGGCCCTGAAGGAGCTTGCTGGCCAGGCGAGGGGTGAGTGGCTGCTTTTCCTCGACAGTGACACGGTTGTCCCGGCGGGAGGCATTGACGACCTGCTCGATTTTGCCCGGTGCGGCGATGAGATCGGTGCCGTTGCGCCGCGGATGCGCGACTTGTCGGGGGACATCCAGATGACGGCCCGGGACTTTCCGGGGCCGCTTAACGCTCTGTTCGGACGTCAGACTTTTTTGAGCCGTCTCTGGCCCAGCAACCCCGTGACCAAAAAATTCTTGAGGGCCGAGGCCCAGTCGGCCAATCAACCCTTTCGTTGTGACTGGGTGGCGTTCGCCGCCGCGCTGGTGCGACGTGACGCCTTGGAGGCTGTCGGCTCGATTGATCCGAGCTTTTTTGTTTACTGGGTGGATACGGATTTTTTCCGTCGTTTAGCCCACCGTGGCTGGCAGGTGTGGTGTTTGCCGGCGGTCGAGGTCATACATCTGGAGCACAACCGCACCAGGCAGTTCCGTAGCCCAAGGGCGATCATGGATTTTCATCAGGGCGCCTTCCGGTATTTTTACCGGCATCACGGATGGAGGGGCGTCAACCCCTTACTGTGGCTGGCCGGAGTGGGGCTGTTCCTGCGCGCCATCCTGCACCTTGCTATTAATCAGTGGCGTCCGCGGGCGGGGGAAAAGGGATGAGCCCTTTGCGGGTGGTAGTACTTGCGGAACGGCTGGGCACCTCGGCCGGCGGAACGGAAGTCTATGAACGAAACCTGCTCAATGCCTTGCACGAGCAGTCCCTGACTGCGGATGACATCGAAATAATCCCGCTCCTTGCCTGGCAACGGGCGGGGGAGTTACTTTCCCCCTCATTGCGGCCCTATTGCCACTTCCTTGCCCCGGAGGGGAAACTGGGTACTGCGTTAACCTCGGGGCTTAGCATCCGGCGTCTGGCTCCAGACGTTCTGCACTGCTGCTTTGTTGTGCCGCCCCTGCTCGGGCGGATGCCCGTGGTCACAACCGTTCATGACCTTGGCTTTGCCTTCCACCGGGAGCATTATCCGGTTCTGCTGGCCGCTCGATTGCTTGCGGCCTTGCGGCATGCTGTGCGCCGGTCTGCTAGGCTGGTGGCCGTTTCCGGCAGCACCAAATCCGATCTGTTGACGGCCACAAAGGCCCGCGCCGAGCTGGTGGAGGTGGTGCATAACGGCCTTGATTGCCAGTTTATTAATAATCACAGTAGGGGGGGAGACCGTCAGGCCATCTTGTCCCGCCACGGCATCCGGCAGCCATACCTGCTCTATGCCGGGAAACTGGAGCCGCGTAAAAATGTCGGCACGTTGATCAAGGCCTACGAGCTGCTTCGCGAGGATCTTCGGTTTGCCGGTCAACTGGTAATTATGGGCTCTCCCAAGACATTCATGTGTCAAGAGGCGCAGCGGGCGATAAATGGCTCGCCTTTTCGTTCGGACATCATTCAAACCGGCTTCGTCGCCGACCAGGAGGTGCCGGTGATTTATGCCCACGCCGTCGCCCTGGCCTTTATCTCCCTATACGAGGGTTTTGGCTTCCCGGTGGTCGAGGCGATGGCCAGCGCGGTGCCAGTCGTTTGCAGCAACACTACCTGCCTGCCAGAGATAGCCGGGGAGGCGGCGCTGCTCGTGGATCCGTTCGACCAGGAGCAGATCGCCTGGGCATTGTCCATGGCAATTAACGACCGGGCGGTTCGTCGTCGGCTGATCGAAAAGGGGTTGCAGCGCGCTCGACATTTCACTTGGCATGCCGCTGCCACCAAAATGCTAGATATTTACCGTGATGTGGCCCGGCCAATCCGGTACACCTGAAAGCTAAGGGGAGAAAGGGGTCAATGGCGGAACCAGATTTCCATGCGAGTAGAATCACCTTTATCTGTCCTGTCTGTCGGCAGCCGGTTAGGTCTGACACCAAGGGCTGGGAGTGTCAACCGTGCGACCGACTGTTTCCGGCTTCCGCGTCCGGGTCGGCTAATTTCTTACTTGGCCCTGGTTTTAGCGAGGACGAGAACCCGGAAAGAGACCTGCACGAGGAGAAGACGGCCAGGGTGACCGTGGAAGGGTACCTCCTGCCCCTATTGGCCCGCACCTTTCCTGACACGCCGCCGGCTGCTGTTGCCGTGCTTGACGTAGGGTGCGGGGTCGGGATGTATGTTGATCTGCTGCGAGAGGCCGGTTACGACGCCTGGGGTGTGGATGCCGGGCGCCATCGCCCCAAACTCTGGAGTCGGCGCAGCTATCCCGAACGTCTGGTGGTGGCGGATGGCGACGCCATGCCCTTCCCTGACCATAGCTTCGACTTTATTTTCTGCGCCGGGGTGATCGAGCATGTAGGCTGCGACGGCGACGCCCGCGCCCCCTCGCCTGGATATGAGGCGGCACGGCTGCGTTTCGCGCGGGAGAGCGTCCGGGTGGTCAAGCCGGGCCGTTATCTTAATTATACCTGCCCGAATCGGCATTTCCCCTTCGATCTGTGGCACCGCAACGTCGAGACCAATCCCTTCCGCTTTCATTGGCCCTGGGATCCATTTTTGTTTACCTTGGGAGATTTCCAACGTCTGTTTGTCGGCCAGTGCGGGTGCGCCAGTGTCTCCGCCTTGCCGATTCATGGTTACTGGGGTTTCTTGCGGCTCAATCAGACCATATGGCAACGTATGGGTTGCCGGGCGGCAAGGCTTTGGTTTGACACCGTAGGATGTTGGCCCCTGCTTCGAGGCAGTTTTGCCAACCCTTGGCTCAGCGCCCTGGTGCAGAAATGAGCGCCGGTTGGCGGCAATGGCAGGAGTCTCTCTCCTGCCCTGTCTGTCGGCATGGGTTGCAGACCGAAAGCCAGGAGGAGGACAACTGCGGACTGGTGAGGGGCTGCCACTATTGTTCAGGGTGCGGGAGTCGCTATCCGGTCGAGGGTGGCGTGCATAAGTTTCTCGCCAAAACGGCGTCACGGGAAGGTCAGGGCGGAGAGATGTGGCGGGCCGAGGAGTTTGCCAATTTGTTGCCCGAGAGCGGACTCTACCGGACGCACGCCGAGTGGCTGGAGAAAAAATTGGGCTATTCGCCGCTGGTGGCGGCGGCGGTCAGCGAGTATGAAGCTCAGGCCACCAAGGGGTTGCTGCTTGACCTTATCCGTGCCAAGCAGCCGCAAAGTGTGGTGGACCTTGGCTGTGGGGTCGGCTATCTGACCTTTGAGTTGTTGTCAGCGAGCGCAAACGGGATGCGCGTGGCTTGTGTCGATGTCCTGCCCGAGCATGTGCGCTATGTCCGGCTTCGCCAGGTAGAGGAGAAAAAGGACTCGATCTTGCCGGTGCTTGGTGACGCCGAGCGCCTGCCGTTCGCCGACGGCAGCGTCGAGGCCCTGATGGGCTCGGAAGTAATGGAGCATGTCCCTGATCCAGCCGCCTGCGCCCGGGAGATAATGCGGGTACTTACGCCTGGGGGTCTAGTGGTGCTGTCAACCCCTAATCGCCAGCCATATGAGGCCTATAACAGGACGCGTCTGGTTTTGCGCCGTTTATTGCGGCGTCCATTGGGACCAGGAGAGGATTTTTTTGATAACCCATTGCGGCATGAGGAGCTGGTGGCCATCTTCGCCGCCGCCGGTTTTAAGATCGAAAAGGTGAGGTTCGGTATCAAGGTGCCGATGTCGAAACGTTTTTTCATGTATCTGCCCCGTCCCTTGGCGCAAGCGTTGCTGTTTGCCCTCGAACGGTTTTTACCGGGGCGGTGGTTTGGTGTTAGCGTGTTGTTGGCCTGCCGCAAAGATGGTGGCGCGTCGTAGTAAGCGCCTAACATCGGCGGGGCTTTACGTCACAACATCAGCAACCGGCAGTCGCCAGTAGTTGCCAGGTGATTTATTGTCCGGGCCGAAGCTAAGCCGTTGAGTAGAACTAACCTGAACAATAAGCCTAGTGGCGATATCATAGGTGCCGTAAGAGTCGTTGGCAATTGTCCAAGTTAGACTTCTGAGTTAACTTGATTGGGATGCAACTTGTCTAAAAACGTGAGGCATGGCAAACGGCGAACGTACCTATCAACTAAGCAAACGGACAATCGATATTGTCCTGTCCTCGGTTATCTTGATCCTCAGCGCCCCGGTTATGCTTGTCATCTGGTTGTATATCCGGGGGCATTCGGAAGGCCCGGCACTCTTTCGACAAATCAGGATCAAGAAGAATAGGCGCTTGCAGGCCGATCGCCGGATGATAGCGCTTGCCGTGTCAACGGTTGAAAGCTGCCAGCGTCAAGGAAATCGTCGCCGCTGGGATACGTACGGCGAACCGTTCGTGTTCTACAAGTTTGCCACTATGTACCCCAATGCCCGCGAGCGTTTCCCGGACCTTTACGCCTACAATTACTCCCAAGAGGAGGTGGACAGGTTGGTTTTCAAGCTCAAGGAGGACCCCCGGGTGCCATCGTGGGCACGAGGGTTACGCAGTAGCAGCCTAGACGAGCTTCCCAACTTCTTCAACGTCTTGAAAGGCGATATGACCCTGATCGGGCCGCGTCCAGATATACCCGAGATGGTGAAATACTATACCGAAGAGCAGCACCGGATAAAGCTGTCCGTAAAGCCAGGGGTAACGGGATTTGCCCAGATCTATGGCCGGGGGCACCTCTCCTTTCAGGAGACTCTTGCCCTTGATCTAGAATATGTGCAGAATGCCTCCCTGATGTTGGACCTGAAAATTTTATTTATGACTTTTTTTGAGCTTTTCAGAGGTAAAAATGGGGGTGCATTTTAGGCCCTTGGATGTTTTTTTGTTTTAGTGCCTGCTGCGTTGTGGTACTGTCGTGTCCATCTTGCTGAGTTTTGATCGAAACCGCCAACTGTTTTTCCTGCCGTTTCCGACTAACCAGTACCCATACTGGAGAAAGTGGCCGCCATGAAAATCCTCCTCGTGTATCCTGATATCTTGCCGTCGGTAAAAAAATTTCGCGGCTATATGCACCTCGGCATATCCTCTATCGCCGCCTGCCTCATGAAAGCCGGCCACGAGGTCAGGCTGCTGCATCTAATCAACGAGCCGAACAAAAGCAAGATCCTCGACATGGCTAAACGTTTTCAGCCTGGACTGATCGGCATCAGCGCCACCACCAATCAATTCGCCACCGCACGCTTGGTGGCGGCAACCCTGCGGGAGGTAATGCCGGAGGCCAAGTTCATTGTCGGCGGCATCCACGTCATCTTAAATACCGATCAGGTGATTGAATGCCCCGAATTCGATTTGGCGTGTCGCGGAGAGGGGGAGTTGCCTTTGCTGCACCTGGCTGAAAAGTTGGAGAAAGGTCAGGACTGGCGCGACACCCCCAGCACCTGGGTTAAGTTGCCGGACGGGTCCATTCAGCGCAATCCCATGCTTCCGGTCATAACCGACCTTGATTCCCTGCCCTATGCCAACCGGGACATCTGGGATTATCCTTCCCTGCAAATGGAGTCCAACGGCGCGGCGACGGTCATGTTCTCCCGCGGCTGCCCCAGAAAGTGCACCTATTGCTGTAATCATGCGATTTCAAGAATATACCTGGAGGGCGGAGACAACCGGTATTTTCGGCAGCGCTCGGTGGACTCGACCATCACCGAGCTGCTGTGGATCAAGGAAAGATATCCGTTTATCAAATCTTTTAACTTTGACGACGACAACCTTTTCCTTAATCTCACCTGGGCCAAGCAGTTTGCCGAACGCTACGCAAAGGAGGTCAGAATGCCGTTTGCCTGCAATATATTTCCCAATCAGGTGGACGAGGTGCGGGTCGGATTGTTGAAGCTGGCGGGATGCACGGATCTGCGTATTGGGCTGGAGAGTGGCAACGAGGGCATCCGGTCGCAGGTGCTTGGCCGGCAGACAAGCGACGCGGAGATCAGCCGGGGATATAGGCTATGTCGCGAGGCCGGGATCCGTACCCGCAGTTTTGTCATGATCGGTCTGCCTTTTGAAACGCCGGAGATGGTGCTGGACTCGATTAAGGTGATCGCCGACGAGCATGTCGGCATTGCCCAGCATTCCATCTTCTACCCCTACCGCAAGACGATACTTTACGAGCGGTGTGTCGAACACGGTTTTTTAGAGGAGGGCGCAGTGGTAGGTAGCTCGGATTACTACTCGCGCAGCATGTTAAACATCGACACCATGAGCGGTGGGCAGATCAGGATGTTTCGGAATTTTTTCCCCGTCTTTGTTCTGGGGTATCGTTTGATCAACAGACTGCCGGAGACGATGCGTCAGATCGGACGGAAGATGTTAGACTATTTTTTGACCCGCAGTTGGTTGCCTTGCGTTTTAAATCCCTTTGGCGGCGTTTTGCCATTTATGCGGAATCTTCTCCCCCGGGCGCTCAAGACGGCACTTAAGGGGCGCGTGGCGCCTGCCGCCGCCCCGTCCTCCTGACTTAACGCCTCACGTAGCAATAATCTGAACAATAAGCCTCAAGGCGACGGCATAAGGGGCCGTGATGGTCGTGGGGAATTATCCAAGTTGTTTCTGCACGGCCCCTAAGATCCGAGGGCCGTCGCCTCAAGTTCGGCGCGTCGTGCCTTGAGCAGGGCGAGACAACGGGCGACGCGGGCCATGCCCGGGGCGCTGCCCTTCTCTTCGTAGTACATGCGGCTCAACTCCAGGGAGTCGCTGGCCTCGGCGATTAGCCGTAACTGGGACCGGGGCGGTTCGGCCCGCCAGGCGTCGATGGCCGTTTGGGCCTGCTGTTCGCTGTCGATGGCCATGATCTGGTTTTGGGCGGACGGTTCAGTTGCCTGCGCCCGGCGTTAATCGTTGAACCCGGCCTGATTGATCAGTATCATGAACAGCCGCCGGTTGTCCTCGCTCAGGTCGGGGGTGGAGAAGCCCGAGGCGAAGAAGTCGGGATTGACGTCCTGGCTGCACCAGGTGGAGGTGGCGTGGAAAAGCACCTCCCGGGCCGGGCAGTACTCCTCCGGCATCACCATGCGCAGGGAGAACCCCTTGCCCACCGGGATCTCTTCCTTGCTCACCAGCTTCATCCCCTTGACGGTCAGGTCCACCAGGTGCCCCAGGAGCTGGCCGCTCTCCCGGTCGAACACCTCCAGGTAGTAGATGATGTGCCGTCGCTTAAGTCGCCTGAGCTCGCCCGTCGTGTCTGCCATGATTTCCCTCCCCTTGTCAAGGATGGTTGATTGTCGTAAGCATTAAGTCCACCACCTGGTCTATGCTTAGAACCGAGGAGTCGATGCGCACCGCCTCGGACGCCGGTTGGAGCGGCGCCAGTGGGCGGGTGCTGTCCTGGCGATCCCGCTCGACGATCTGGCCAAGGATATCCTGGTAATCCGCAGCGATGCCCTTCTCCGCAAGCTGCGCGGTGCGGCGGCGGGCCCGCTCCTCCGGGGTGGCTACGAGATAAAATTTGTGGGCCGCCTGGGGAAAGACCACCGTGCCCGTGTCCCGGCCCTCGGCCACCACCGGCTGGTTTTTGGCCAGCTCCCGTTGCAGGCGGGTAAGTCGTTGGCGCACCACGCCGATGGCCGAGACCCGGGAGGCCATCATCCCCATCTCCGGGGTGCGGATGGCCAGCGACACGTCCTCGCCGTTTAGGAGCACCCGGGTGTCCTCCTCGCCGGGGGAGAGGTCGAGGTCGAGCGCCTCCAGCAGTCCCGCCACCGCCTCCTGGTCGTCCAGGTCAAGCCCCTGACGCTGGGCCGCCAGCCCCACCGCCCGGTACATGGCGCCGGTGTCGAGGTAGGTGGCCTTAAGACGATGCGCCAGCAGCCGGCTGATGGTGCTCTTGCCCGAGCCGGACGGCCCGTCGATGGTGACGATCAGGGGGGGGCCGCTCACTGGCCCAGCTCGGCCAGGGTGTCGGCCATGGCCTTAAGCAGCCGCTTGTTTTCCGCCGCCGTACCCACGGTGATCCTGATATATGTGGGCAGCCCGTAGGCGTTCATCGGTCGCACGATGACCCCCTTTTTTAGCATGGCCTGGTAGAAGGCCTTGCCGTCCCGGCCCAGATCGACCAGGAAGAAGTTGGTCTCGGTGGGCAGGGGGGTGAGACCCAGGCTGGGGAGTTGCTCGTGCAGCCAGGCGATACCCTCCCGGGTCATGGCCAGGGTGCGCTGGTAGTGCTCGGTGTCGGTAAGGGCGGCAAGGGCACCGATCTGGGCCAGGCTGTTGACGTTGAAGGGGCCGCGCACCCGGTGCAGGCAGTCGGCGAGCGCCGGCGGCATGAGGCCGTAGCCCACCCGCAGCCCGGCTAGGCCGTAGGCCTTGGAGAAGGTGCGCAGCCCGGCCACCGGTCGGTCTCCGTCCAGGTAGTCGCGGATGTCCAGACGCTGGCCAGGGTCGGCGAAGTCGATATAGGCCTCGTCCAGCACCGTCACCACCCCTTCCGGCACCTGGGCCAGAAAACGCTCGAAGGCCTGCCGGCCAAACATGGTGCCGGTGGGGTTGTTGGGGTTGTCCAGGAAGATCAGCCGGGTGCGGCCGGTGATTTGCTCCCGGATGGCCGTGAGGTCGTGGCGCAGGTCGTTAAGCGGCACCACCCGGTTGACCCCGCCCTGGGCCTGGGCGACCTTGGGATAGACCAGAAACGAGGGCGCGGAGGAGATGACCTCGTCGCCGGGCTGCACCAGGGCCGCGGCCAACAGGGAGATGATCTCGTCCGAGCCGTTGCCGAAGACGATCTGCGCGGGGCTCACCTGTTGATGCCGGGCCACTGCCTGGGCCAGGTAGTAGCAACTGCCGTCGGGGTAGCGGTGGAGATTTCCGAGCGCCTGGCCGATGGCCGCGACCGCCTTGGGCGAGGGGCCGAGCGAGTTCTCGTTGGAGGCCATCTTGATGGAGCCGGTGATCCCGTACTCCCGCTCCAGCTCCTCCAGCGGCTTGCCGGGGGGATAGGGCACCAGGCCCCGGATATGCTCGGGAATGGCAAGCTTCATCTGCCGCCTCATTACTTAAGTTGCATGCAAAAGAATACTTCCAGCAAGCATTCGGGACGAGACCGCGAAGGCAAGCGAGCAGCGACGAGAGCGTACATCAGTACGCCGAGGAGCAGCACAAGCGCAGCCGACAAAGGTATCGTTTTGAATGCGAACTGGAATCACGAGGAAAGACCTGGCCGTTGTTGGCAGAGGCCCAAGTCCTGCTCCAGGGTGTAGGCGATGTTGAGCAGGGCGGCCTCGGAGAAATGCGGCCCCTGGAGTTGCAGCCCGATGGGCAGCCCGGTGGCGCTGAAGCCGCAGGGCACTGACAGGGCGGGCAGACCGGCCAGGTTGGTACAGACGGTCAGGGCGTCGGAGAGATAGACCGACAGGGGATCGTCGGTCTTGGCGCCCAGGGGCCAGGCCGGGCTGGGGGTGACCGGCGACACCAGGGCGTCGCACTGGGCAAAGGCCTCCTGATAGTCCCGGATGATCAGGGTTCTCACCTGGGAGGCCTTCTTGTAGTAGGCGTCGTAGTAACCGGACGACAGGGCGTAGGTGCCGATGATGATCCGGCGTTTGACCTCCGGCCCGAAGCCCTGGGCCCGGCTGGTCTTGTACATCTCGACCAGGCTGTCCGCCTCCAGGTTGCGGAAGCCGTACTTCACCCCGTCGTAACGGGCCAGGTTGGAGCTGGCCTCCGCCGGGGCGATGATGTAGTAGGCGGCGATGCCGTACTTGGTGTGGGGCAGGGAGACCGCCACCGTCTCGGCCCCCAGCTTGCGCAGCCGGTCGATGCCCTCCTCCACCGCCCGGCGCACCTCTGGTTCCAGGCCCTCGCCGAAATACTCTTTGGGAATGCCCAGCCGCAACCCCTTGATATTGCCGGCAAGCAGGGCGTCAAACCCCGGCACCGGCTCCTTCGCCGAGGTCGAGTCCCGGGGGTCGTGGCCGGCGATGGCGCCAAGCAGCAGGGCCGCGTCCCGCACGTCCTTGGTCAGGGTGCCCACCTGGTCGAGCGAGGAGGCGAAGGCCAGCAGCCCGAAACGCGACACCCGGCCGTAGGTGGGTTTCAAGCCCACCACCCCGCAGTGGGAGGCGGGCTGGCGCACCGAGCCGCCGGTGTCGGAGCCCAGGGAGGCGAGGCACTCCCCCGCCGCCACCGAGGCCGCCGAGCCGCCGCTGGAGCCGCCGCAGATGTAGTCCGGGTTCCAGGGGTTCTTGGGGACGCCGAAGGCGCAGGTCTCGGTGGTCGAGCCCATGGCGAACTCGTCCATGCTCACCTTGCCCACCATCACCGCCCCCTGCTCATTGAGTCGGCGGATCACCGTGGCGTCGTAGGGGGGGATGAAGGATTCCAGGATCTTCGAGCCGCAGGTGGTGCGCACGCCCTGGGTGCAGAGCACGTCCTTGATGGATAGCGGGATGCCGCACAGCGGCCCGCCCTCGCCCTTGGCCAGTTGCCGGTCGGCGGCCTCGGCCTGGCCCAACGCCAGGTCCCGGCAGGGGGTGATGAAGGCGTTGATCCGGGGCTCCACCCGCTCGATGCGGGCCAGGACGTTTTCGGTCAGCTCGACCGCTGACACCTGCCGGGTGCGGAGCAGTTCCTGGAGCTGGTGGATGGTCTGATCGTATAGTTCCATGATTTTTTGGGAGGTAAATACTGGTAATCGTGCTAGAAGGTAGCCGATGGCGAAGCAGTAGAGCGGATTTTTTGCGCCGCCATCAATGCCGGTCTAGCCGATGATCTTGGGCACCACGAAGGCCTCCTCGTTGCGGCGGGGGGCGTTTTTCAGCGCCTCTTCCCTGGCCAGCGAGGGGACGACCGTATCCTCGCGGAAGGCGTTAGTGATCGCCAGGGCGTGGCTGGTGGGGATGACGCCCTCGGTGTTCAGCTCGTTTAGGGTGTCGATGTAAGTCAGGATGCGGCCCACCTCGTGGGTCATGGTCTCGATCTCGTCCGGGCGTAGGGCCAGTCGGGCCAGATGGGCGACCCGGGCGATATCTTCGCTGCTGATGTTCATGATTTTTTGCTGTCGTTAAGGGGGGCGGACGTCAGGGTTTATGGTTGCTTGCCGGAGCGCAGGAGGCCGGCGAAGACCCGCACCACCGCGGGGTCGAACTGGCTGCCGGCGCATTTATACAACTCTTCGATCGCTTCTTCCATCGTTTTGTTCACCTTGTAGCTCCGTTTGGAGGTCATGGCGTCGTAACTGTCGGCCACGGTCAGGATCTTGGCTAAGGGGTCGAGCTGGTCGCCGTTTAGGCGGAACGGGTAGCCGGTGCCGTCCACCCGCTCGTGGTGCTGGCAGGCGATGATCCCCTCCCGGCCCAGGAACTGCAAGGGCTGGAGGATGTTCTGGCAGATCTCGGGGTGCTGGGAGACCCGCTCCCACTCGTCGTCGGTCAGGGGGCCGGGGCGCTGGATGCAGCTCACGTCGATCACCAGCTTGCCGACGTCGTGGATCTGGCAGGCGCAGACCAGGGTGTGGAGCTCCAGTTCCGAGAGTCCCATGCCCTCGCCGATCATCCTCCCGTACTGGGTGACTCGCCGGGTGTGGCCGGCGGTGTAGGGGTCCTTCTCCTCCAGGGCGATCTGCAGGGTGGCGATGGTGTTTAAGGTGTTTTCCTCCAGCTTGCGGCTGTACTCGTCGAGCAGCTCGTTCTTGGCCGCCAGCTCCTTGGTCTTCTGCCAGACCTCGAACTCCAGATTGGCCTGGTAGGCCTTGTGCATCAGGAGGTACATCCGTTTCTCGATCGCCTGGCGGATCTTGACCGCGAACAGGTCGAGGTCGGCGATGGGCTTGGTCAGGAAGTCGTAGGCCCCCAGCTTGATGGCCTTCATGGCGTAGTCCATGGAGCCGGCGCCGGTGAGGAAGAGCACCGGGATGGTGTTGTGCTGGCGATTTAAGGCCTCCAGGGTCTGAAATCCGTCCATCACCGGCATGTTGATGTCGAGGACGATGGTGGCGAAGCTCTCGTCGATGGCGTTGATGGCCTCCTGGCCGTTGTTGACCGCCACCACCTGATACCCGAAGATTTCGAGGATCTTTTGGATGGCGTCGCGCACCAGGAGGTCGT
Source organism: Deltaproteobacteria bacterium (assembly GCA_021789795.1). Lineage (GTDB taxonomy): Bacteria > Desulfobacterota > Desulfobulbia > Desulfobulbales > VMSU01 > VMSU01. The sequence goes on from JAJYJA010000011.1 coordinate 15,028, forward strand.
CATCGGCGATGAGGATTTTGTTTAGCTCCATCCCGCCAGTCTATAGACTCCAAAACCGTTTTACAATGTTTTTCGTCTCGGCGAGAGCCCTTAGGGGATAGGCGGCGGCGGCCAGTTCCATGACCATCTTGTCGTCCAGCCGGGAGCGGCCCCGCATCTCGTCCAAGGTGGCGAAGACCCCCTCCTTGAGGCCGGGGAGGGAGTAGCCGCCCTCCAGGCAGGCCAGGAGGCGGCCTCCGCACAGCTCGGCGGCCAGGTCGAGCAGCACCTTGGTGAGATAGGAGAAGCCGGGGCCGGTGACCAGCATCCCGCCCAGGGGGTCGTCCTGGTGGATGTCGTAGCCGGCGGAAACGATGATGATCTCGGGCCGGTACTGGCGGGCCACCGGGGCCAGGAGGTCGTTGAACACCGCCGCGTAGGCGAGGTCGCCCAGTCCGGCGGGCAGGGGCACGTTGACGGTGTAGCCCTGGCCCGGCCCCTGGCCGACCTCGGCCGCGGCCCCGGTGCCGGGGTAGAGCGGATACTGGTGGGTGGAGAAGTAGAGCACCTGGTCGGTGTCGTAGAAGCTGTGCTGGGTGCCGTTGCCGTGGTGCAGGTCCCAATCGACGATCAGCACCCGCCGCATCCCCAGCTCGTTTAGGCAATAGCGGGCCGCCACCGCCACGTTGTTGAACAGGCAAAAGCCCATCGCCCGGTCGGCCTCGGCGTGATGGCCGGGGGGCCGCACCAGGCAGAAGGCGTTTCTGATCTCGCCTGCGGCCAGCATCCGGCTGGCGGTGATCGCCGCCCCGGCGGCCAGGGCCGCGGCCTCGAAGGAGCGGGCCGTGGTCTGGGTGTCGGGGTCGAGGATGACTTGCGACTTGCCGGCGGTGGCGGCGATTTTTTTCACGTAGGCCGGCAGGTGGTGGGCGGCGAGCTGGGCCTCGGTGGCCGGCGCGAAGGCGGGGAAGACGAAGCGGGAGGCGATCTCCGGGCGCGCCAGTTCCTCCTCGAGCACCGCCAGCCGCTGCGGGGATTCGAGGTGGTCGCTGCCCCGCAGGTGCTCCAGAAAGACGGGGGAGTGGAAGATGGCGGTGGGTTTCATGGCCTTGGCCCGCTGGCTTATTTTTGGCTGGCTGTTTCCTGGTAGAGCTGGTCGGGTTGGTGGCGGTCCAGGTGGATGCCGGCCTTGTCCAGCAGCTCGCCGGTGGCCTGCCAGAGGGTGGTGACCGCGTTGTCGTAGTCGGTCAGGGCGGCGATTTGGGCGCTCTTGGCGGCGGCCAGGTCGTTTTCCACGTCCAGGACGTCCTTGGTGGTGGCCAGCCCCACCTCGTTTTTGCGGATAAAGGCCTGCAAACGGGACTCGGCGTAGGCCCGGCCCCGTTTGGTCACCTCGATCTGCTTGTATTCGGTATCCACCGCCCGCAGGGCGTTATGGACCTGATTGGCCGCCGTCTGGCGCAGGGCCTTGATCTGGATGGCGGTCTGCTCGTTCTTCAGCAGGCCCTTGCGGTAGGCGTTCTCCGCCGCCTCGTTGCCCAGGGGGTAGGTGAGGTTGAGCCCCACGCTCCAGGTGGGGTAGTTGGCTCCGCCCAGGTTTTCCAGGTCGCGGGTCAGGCGCTGGTGCTGGCCGGCCAGGGAGTTGGAGGCCGAAAGCGACAGGTCGGGCCGGGTCTGGTTGCCGAGGAACTTGGCCTGGAGCTTGCCGATCTTGAGCTCCTGCTGGCGCTCCAGGATGTCGGGCCGGGTCATGGCCCGGTCGATGGCCTCCTGGGGCGGCTCGCTGACCAGGTCGCGGCGGGGGGTGTCGGTGGGGACGAGCTCGTCCGTGCCGTCGAGCTGCAAGAGGAGGCGCAGATGATCCGACTGGTCGCGCACCTGCTGCTCGGCGGCCAGCAGTTCCTTCTCCCGGGCCGCCACCCCGTATTCGGCGTTGAGGATCTCCATGGCCGGCAGCACCCCGGCCGCTACCCTGGCCTTGGTCTCGGCCAGGATCTTGCGCGCCAGTTCCAGGGAGACCTTCTTCACCTCCCGCTGCTCCCGCAGGCGGTAGAGGGTGAAATACTCCCGCCTGGTCTGGGCCACGGTGTCCAGCAGCCGGCTGGTCAGCCGCTTAAGGGAGGCGGACTTGGCCAGCTTGGCCACGTTGATCATGATTTCGGTGTTCTCCCGGCCAAAGCCCTTGAGCAGCGGCTGGGTGAGGGACAGGCCCAGGTTCGACTGCCAGACGTCGGGGGGGTTGAGCGGGGCGTCGGTGTCCTGGTAGAGGTTGTTCATTCCCAGGGACAGGGTGGCGCCGCTGGCCAGGAGCTGGCTGATCGAGGTGTTGACCTGGGCCGATTTGGTACGCACCGGGGCGGGATAGGCGGTGAGGTAGGAGGGGAGATCGGCGTCGCCAAGCCGGGTCTGGGCCGCGAACAGGGGTTCGTAGATCGCCCGGTAGCGATGGATGTCGGCCTCGTCCTGGGCTGGGTTGTACAGCTCGGCCTTGAGGTCCAGATTCCCCTCCACCGCCAGGCGGATGGCCTCCTTCACCGAGAGCGAATCGGAGGCGGCGGCCAGCCTGGGGCCGGCGGCCAGGAGGAGGAGAAGGACGGCGGATAGCGGCACGAGTTGGGGGGGCATTTTCACGGGCGTTCCTTGCTCTGGGCGACATGGTCGCGGCGGGGGAAGGACAGGAGCCGGTCTTCGGTGACCAGCAGATCTAAGGGCTGGTCGTGGGCCAAGAGCGGCAGACGTTTGGTTACTTGCAGTTCGAAGGCCAGGCCGACACGGAGGGCCTGGGGGGCCTGATCGGCCAGGAAGCGGTCGTAGAAGCCGCCGCCGTAGCCCAGGCGCCCGCCAGAGAGGTCAAAGACGCTGCCCGGCAGGATGACGATCTCGATCTCCTTGGGGTTGGCCAGGGCCGTCCGTTGGGGGTCGGGCTCCGGGATGCGGCAGTAGCCGGGGGCGACATCGCGGGCGGGGGTGGTGATCCAGTAGGCGGCGAGCCTACGTTCGGCAGGGATGGTCAAGGGCACGCAGACCCGCTTCCCCGCCGCCAGCCAGGCGGCGATCAGGCCTAGCGTCTCGACCTCGCTGCGGAAATGGACGTAGGTGAAGATGGCTTGCGCCTCCTTGATTTGGGGGAGCTGGGCCAGGCGGACGGCGATGGCCCGGCTCCAGGCCTCCCGCGCGGCGGGGTTGGCGCGGTCGCGCCGGGCCAGGGTCTCCTGGCGCCAGCGCAGACGTTGGTCGTAAGTTGGAGCCGGGCTGGCAGACATGTTAAATTGGCCCTGCGGGGGGTAAAATTGATGGTCTCGCCAAAAGGTAGCCGATGGCTAAGCAAAAGGGCCGAGATCCAAACCGCCCCGCGATGTCGGTTCAATCCCCGCTGGGGTTGGATGGGGACGCCGGAGATCGGTCTTTTGGCGACGCCATCAAAATTATAGCCTGGCCTAGCCGCTATCGGGTATGATGCGGCGTTGAGATTTCAGGGCGGGGGAAACGCGGCCCCTCCCGCGCTCAAGGCTGGTTGAATATACACCGCGACCGGGTGTTTGCCACATGGATTTTTTGGCCAGGGAGAGGCTTGATGCCTGAATTGCCGGAGGTGGAGGTGGTAAGACAGGGCCTCGCGCCCCTGTTGGTGGGCCGGGTCATCGTTGACGCCGCCTGCCTGGGGCCCAGCCTGCGGCTGGCGCCGCCGGTGGCCGAGCTCGGACGTTTAGCGGTGGGCGGCCAGGGGCGCGCGGTGCGGCGGCGGGGCAAGTATTTGATCCTGGAACTGGACAACCAGACCCGGCTGGTCTTTCACCTGGGGATGACTGGCCGCCTGGGTGTTTTCCCTAAAAATGAGCAGGTCAAGCCCCACGATCACTGGCTGTTCGCCTTGGACGACCAAACCGAGCTGCGCTTCAACGACACCCGGCGTTTCGGCTCGCTTCAGCTCTTGCCCCCGGGGCAGGATGAGGCGGTGATTTTTGGCGGCCTGGGGCCGGAGCCGCTGCTGGCGGGATTTTCCGCCGCCTACCTGCTGGGCCGGGCCCAGGGCCGCCGGCAGCCGGTCAAGTCCTTTCTGATGGACAACCGGGTGGTGGTGGGGATTGGCAACATCTATGCCAGCGAGATCCTGTTCGCCGCCGCCATCTCCCCCTGGAGGCCGGCGCGGGAGGTCTCGGCCCCGGAGTGGGAGGTGCTGGTAACCGCCACCCGCGAGGTGCTCGTCCGGGCCATTGCCGCCGGCGGCTCCACCATCGCCGATTTTGTCAACGCCAGCGGCAGGCCGGGCTCTTTCCAGCGTGAACTCAAGGCCTACGGGCGGGAGGGCCAGACCTGTCCGCGCTGCGGCGGGCTAATCGTCCGGCAGGCGATGGCCGGCCGGGCCGCCTTCTTCTGTCCGGGGTGTCAGCGATGAGCGAGGTGGAGGCCTGGCTCTCCAGGGTCAACGTCGTCCTGATGGGGCCCAAGCGCCCGGAGAATATCGGGGCCGCGGCCCGGGTGGCCGCCAACATGGGTATGGGGGGGCTGATGGTGATCGGCCCGCCGCTTACGGATATTGACCTCGAGACTGCGGCCAAGACCGCCACCCATCACGCCCGCCAGCGGCTCCTGGCGGCCCGTTACTATTTGCGGCTGGAGGAGGCGGTGGCCGGTTGCGCCCTGGTGATCGGAACCACCGCCCGACGGGGCCGGCAACGGCTGGCCGCCGCCGATCCGGCCCAACTCGCTGCTCTCGTCGCCCCCGCCCTGGAGAGTGGCCCGGTGGCCCTGCTCTTCGGGCCGGAGGACAAGGGGCTTTCCACCCGCGACCTGTCTGGTTGCGCTCAGGTGGTCAGCATCCCCACCGCGCCGGGCTTTTCCTCCCTGAACCTGGCCCAGGCGGTGGCGGTGATCGGCTACGCCCTGCGCCAGGGGATGCTGCACCGGCAGGGCCTAGCCGGGGACGGTCTCTATCGGCCCCGGCCCGCCAGCCCCCCGGAGTTGGCGGGGATGTTCCAGGCCGCCGCCAGTGCCCTCAAGGCCCTGGACGCCACCGCGGAGCGGGAGGAGGGGCCGGCGCGGCTGCTCCATCTGCGGCGGCTGGCGGGCCGGGCCGGGATCAGCGCCCGGGAGGCCAGGTTGTTTGCCGAGACCTGCCAGCAGGTGGCAAGGCTGGCCCTGGGCGGTTGAGGGGCGGGATGCGGGCCGGGGCGTTGATCGTCATTTTGGGTTTGATCCTGGGGTGGGCCGCGCCCAGGGCGGCGGGGGCGGTGCCCGCCCCTGACGACAGTCTCTTGAATCTCGACTGGCGGGTGTTCATCGCCGCCAAGCCCATCTACTGCATCCTGGTGGAGAAGGATCGCCAGCGGCTCCTGGTGCTACGGCATGACGGCCGGATCCAGGTGGAGGCCGAATACCGGGTCGGCACCGGCGCCCATACGGGCCCCAAACGGGAGGAGGGCGACAGCCGCACCCCGGAGGGGGTTTACTTCATCACCAAGGGCTATCTTGACCACAAGCTCTCGGTCTTCGGCACCCGGGCCTATCACTTAAACTACCCCAACTACTTCGACCTGCGCCGGGGCCGCACCGGTTTCGGCATCTTCCTGCACGGCACCAACCGGCCCCTGCAACCGGCCAGCAGCAACGGCTGCGTCACCCTGGACAACGGCGACCTCGACAAGCTGGCCGACTTCCTGCATCGCGGCACGGCGGTGTTTATCGTGCCGGGCCTGGGCGCTCAGCCCCAGGACCCGGGCCCCCTTCCCGACCTCACCAGCCACGATTTCGCCGGGGCCCGGGCCCTGCTCCTGCCCCCGGACGACCGACAGGCGGATTTCGCCAGCCTCTACCTCATCCGCATCAACAATCAGACCGTGGCGGTAGGGGAATACTGGGACAGAGACCAGAAGATGCGCCGGGCGGCGGCCTATCTTCAGCCCGGCGCGGACGACAAGTGGACGGTGGGAGACAACGACCCCCTGGGCGAGGGCCGGGAGGCGGCCGGGCCCCAGGTGGCGGTGGTCGGCGTCAACCTCGACGCCTACCGGACGGGGGGGGATAACGGCGAGCAGGTGGCGGGGGAGGCGAGTTCGGAGGATCGCTATCTGGACTTGTACCTCAAGGCGGTGCGGCCGGGTCTGGCAGCGGCGTCCCTGCCCGCCTCGGCCGGGGCGCCGCCCGAGGCGGGCAAGGTGGCGGTGGCGCCCGCGGCAGCAGGCCGGGGGCCGGGGTCCGGGCTGACCTACGGGTTGTTTCTGCTGGCCACGGGCGTCAGCCTGGGGGTGGCGGTGGCGCTTGCACGTAGGCGCCAGCAGGAGGAGGGGCGAGGCCGGGATGAGGCTGGGGCGTCTGACCTTTCCCAGGCGGGGGAGGACCTGCGGCGGACGAGGGCGGAGTTGGCCACGGTCCGGGCGTGGATGGACGAGGAGGAGAGGGCGATGGAACGGCGTGAGGCCTTGCAGGAGGGGAGGATGGAGCGGCTGGAGTCTTTGCTGGTTGCGCGGATGAGCGAGTTTGACCGGCTGCGGGAGGAGCAGGCGGGGTGGCGGCGAGAGGGTCGAGAGGTTGGCGCGGCCCAGGAGCAGGCCTTGACGGGTGTCAGCCGGGAGCTGGCCGGCTTGCGGGCCGACTTGCTAACCGCGCATGAGGAGTTGGGTCAGAGGGAGGCGGCGCTTAGGGAGCGGGATCTTGAGTTGCGGGAGGTCTTGGCGGCCCAGGGCCGGGGCTGGCAGTCGGAGCTGCGGGGGGTCTTCGATACCTTGCGGGGGCAGGTGGAGGCGCTGACCGCCGCCTGGGAGGCGGAGCGGGAGGAACTGCGTTTGGCGCGGGAGTCAGAGGCGCGGGAACTGACCGAGCTGCGTTTGTCTCGGGAACGGGCGCAAGATGAGGCGGCCCGGCTGGTGGCCGAGTCCGGGCGGTGGCGGGCGGAGGCCGAGCAAGGGGCCGAGGAGGCGGCGCGGCTGACCCAGGAGCTGGGCTTGGCACGGGAGGAACTGGCGGGCGAGCGGGGCGCGGCCGCCGAGCTGCGGGCCGGTGCCGAGCGGCTGGCGGGCCTGGAGCGGGAGCTGGCGGAGCGGGAGGGACGGCTTTTGGCCTTGGAACAGGCGGCGCGGGAAGGGGAGGCGGAGCTGCTGGCGGGGCGCGGGGAGCGTGAGCGGCTGACCGCCGCCTGGGAGGCGGAGCGGGAGGAACTGCGCTTGGCGCGGGAGTCCGAGGGGCGGGAACTGACCGAGCTGCGTCTGTCTCGTGAACGGGCGCAAGATGAGGCGGCGCGGTTGGTGGCCGAGTCCGGGCGGTGGCGGACGGAGGCCGAGCAAGGGGCCGAGGAGGCGGCGCGGCTGACCAAGGAGCTGGGTTTGGCACGGGAGGAACTGGCGGGCGAGCGGGGCGCGGCCGCCGAGCTGCGGGCCGGTGCCGAGCGGCTGGCGGGCCTGGAGCGGGAGCTGGCGGAACGGGAGGTGCGGCTTTTGGCCTTGGAACAGGCGGCGCGGGAAGGGGAGGCGGAGTTGCTGGCGGGGCGCGGGGAGCGTGAGCGGCTGACCGCCGCCTGGGAGGCGGAGCGGGAGGAACTGCGCTTGGCGCGGGAGTCCGAGGGGCGGGAACTGACCGAGCTGCGCCGGTCTCGGGAACGGGCGCAAGCGGAGGCGGCGCGGCTGACCCAGGAGCTGGGCTTGGCAAGGCAGGAGCTGGCCGAGCTGGCGCTCGCCCGCCAGGTGGAGGTGGCCGATCTGGGTAACGCCGTGCGGCAGGCCAGGGAGGACAAGGCCGCCAGCCAGGAGGCCATCGCCCGGTTGCAACGGGAGGTGGAGTCGCTAACCAGCGACCTTGGTCAGACGCGGGAGCAGGAGGGCTCGGAGACGCGCCGTCGTCTGGATCAGGAGGAGACCTTGGCCGGCCTGCGGCGTGAGAACGTGCAGTTGCAGGCCAAGGTCTCCGAGCTTAAGCGCTCGAACCTCGACCAGGGAGTGGTGCTGATCAAGGGCGCCCATACCTTGCCGGGCGAGGTGTTGCGCAAGTGGATCGGCAAGGGTTGACCGTGGGCACGAAACGGCTGATTGTGGTTGCGATAGGCGACATCTGTTGTAATATCGGGTTGGTTTGGCTTATGCTCCGGGGCCGCGATTGGCGGCGGGCCAGGTGGCGGGCCGAGCTCTGCCGCCAGGCGGCGGGGATGCGCCGGGGGGCCAGCCGGTTGCGGGAAGAGTTGGCAGCTAGAAAACGGGAGGCGTCGTGAGGCAAAAGGTATCGGTTTTTCTGGGGGTGCTGTTGCTGGTCATGGTTTCGTTGCGGCCGGTTTGGGCGGGGGATGAGGCCTTGCGGCGCCGGGCCCAGTCCGGGGATCCCAAGGCGCAGGTGGCCTTGGGCGAGGCCTATGAGCATGGCGTCGGGGTCGGCAAGGACCTGGCCCAGGCGGTGTACTGGTATCAGAAGGCCGCCGAGCAGGGTTACGCCGAGGGTCAGCGGCCTTTGGGGGTGATGTACGAGCTGGGCCTGGGGGTGGGCAAAGACCCGGTCAAGGCGGCGGAGTGGTACCGGAAGGCGGCGGAGCAAGGCTTGCCCCGGGCCGAGGTTAATCTGGGCATCCTCTACGAGAACGGGGCAGGGGTGGCCAAGGACCTGGCCCAGGCGGCGGAGTGGTATCAGAAGTCGGTGGTCAAGGGTTACCCCCGGGGGATGTATCGGTTGGCCCTGCTCTGCGAGTCCGGGGCCGCGCCCGGCGGCCGGGAGCAGGCCTTGGCCCTCTACCGCCAGGCGGCGGCTCGGAATTACGCCCCGGCCAAGAAGCGGCTGGCGGAGCTGCGCGAGCCGGCGGCGAGACCTGCGCCTCCCGGGGCCGGCCCTGGGCCTGCCAAGTCCGCGCCCGTGGCGACTCCGGCCGTCAAGGCCGCGATCAAGCCCACCGCCGGGCCAGTTGCCAAGACGCAGACGCCGTCCGCGCCGCCTCCGGCCGGCAAGGCCGAGGCCCAGTCCCCGTCTGGCCGGGGCCGGGGTGCGACTGAAGGCCGGCGGGCCGCTCCCGCAAGTCCTGCCCCGGCCGTCGAGGCGAGCAGGAAGGAGAATCCCGCCCCGCCCCCCGAGGCGGTTCCGTCACCGCCCCCGGCCCCGGCGGCCAAGTCCAGCGGGCGGTTGGCCGAGCTGATCCAGGCGGCGGAGCACGGGGACATCGAGGCCGCCAACCATCTGGGCAAGCTCTACAGCGAGGGGGGAGAGGAGGCGGCCAAAGACCTGAGCCGGGGGGCGTACTGGTACAAGCTGGCAGCGGCGGAACAGGGCAGCCAGGAGGCGGAGAACGACCTGGGGATCATGTATCTCCAGGGTGACGGGGTGCCCAAGGACCAAGCCAAGGCGCTCTCCTGGATCTCCAAGGCGGCGGAGGCCGGCAACCCGGTGGCCCAGAACAACCTGGGGCTGATCTACGCCAAGGGCGAGGGGGTGAGCAAGGACTTGAAGCAGGCCTTGAACTGGTACACCAAGGCGGCGGAGGCGGGCAACGCCAACGCCCAAAACAACCTGGCCATCATGTACACCAAGGGCGAGGCGGTGCCGGTTAACTACGACCAGGCGATCAAGTGGTTCACCAAGGCGGCGGAACAGGATCACCCCGACGCCCTGAATAACCTGGGGCTTATCTATGGCGATCACAACCTCGGCCGGTATGACGCGGCCAAATCCGCCTACTGGTACCAGCGGGCGGCGGCGGTCAAGGGCGATGCCACGGCCGAGAACGAACTGGGGGTGATGTACGTCGAGGGCCGGGGGGTGACCCGGGACGTGCCACAGGCGGCGGCCTGGTTCCAGAAGGCGGCGGTGCAGGGCAACGCCAACGCCCAGAACAACCTGGCCATTGTTTATACCAAGGGCGACGGGGTGGAGCAGGACTTCAAGAAGGCGGCCTTCTGGTGCCGGAAGGCGGCGGAGTCCGGCAACGCCATTGCCCAGAATAACCTGGCCATCATGCTCAGCAACGGCC
>JAJYJA010000169.1 GCA_021789795.1 Deltaproteobacteria bacterium
CTAAGCAAAAGGGCCGATATACAAGGCGCGGGGTGTGTTTGGCGAGTGAGGCCATACAGATGGTATGCCGAACGAGCCAAACCGCCACGCGCCGCAGTAGATCGGTCTTTTTGCGACGCCATCAAGGCAGACGCCCGCGAAAAAACCATTGGCATCCCCGGCTGGCAAGGGTTAGGATACCGGAAAGGACGGCCACTCCCGCGCCGGCCGCTATCATCCCGGTTGACCCCAAAATGCCCCCCAGGCCTCCGTCCCGGCTCCGCAAGGCGCCGCTCATCGTTATCTTCCTCTTTCTGCTCCTGGCCCTGGCCGGCATCGCCCTAAACGAGCCGCACCGGGTGCTGGAGCAGGCCTGGCAGGTGTGCCTGAGCTGCATCGGTATCGGCTGATGGAACGGCTCCGCAAGTGGCTACAGGCCATCTTCGTCCTCTTGACCAACGGCTCCCTAAGCTTCCCGCTGACCCGCACCATCTACCAGGGGCCGCTGAAGGTGGTCTGCTCGCCGGGCCTCAACTGCTACTCCTGCCCCGCCTCCACCACCTATTGCCCGATGGGGGCCTTGCAGCAGCTCCTGGGCGGGGTGCGGATGGCGTTGGACAACGGCCAGTATTTCCTGGGGCTGTACGTGGTCGGCACCCTGGGGGTGATCGGCGGCCTGATCGGCAGGATGGTGTGCGGCTGGATCTGCCCCTTCGGCCTGGTGCAGGAGCTGCTTTACAAACTGCCCTCCCCCAAGTTCGGGGTGGCCAGGGGGTTGCGGCTGGTCAAGTTCGCGGTGCTGGCGGTGATGGTGGTCGCCCTGCCGCTCCTGGTGGTCAACGACCTGGGGATCGGCAGCCCCTGGTTCTGCAAGTACCTGTGCCCCGCCGGCACCCTGGAGGCCGGTCTGCCCATGCTGGCCATGCAGCCCAGCCTGCGCCAGACCGTGGGCTGGCTCTTCGGCGGCAAGCTGGCCTTCCTCGTTTTCTTCATCGTCTGGAGCGTGCTGGCCAGCCGGCCCTTCTGCCGCACCACCTGCCCGCTGGGGGCCTTCTACGCCCTGTTCTCCAAGGTGAAATTGGTACGGCTTGAGCTTAACCGCGACCGCTGCACCAACTGCCGGGCCTGTCACCGGGTCTGCCCGATGGGGGTGCGATTCAACGAGTCGCCCCACGACACCGAGTGCATCTCCTGCCTGGCCTGCGAGGCCGTCTGCCCGGTGCGGGCCATCAGCCTGGAAATCGGTGGGGTGCCGGTCGGTGGCCAGGGGCCGCTGGACAAGGGAATGGCCGCCCCTCAGCCGCGGGGGTGAAACTTCCGGTGGGCGGTCTTGAGCCGCCTGGCGTCCACGTGGGTGTAGATCTGGGTGGTGGCGATATCGGCGTGGCCGAGCATCATCTGCACCGAACGCAGGTCGGCGCCGTTTTCCACCAGGTGGGTGGCAAAGGAGTGCCGCAGGGTGTGGGGGCTGATCGGTTTGCTTATGCCCTGGTTCTGGCAGACCTCCTGGACGATCTGCCAGAACCGGAGTCTGGTCATCGCCGTGCCCCGGCTGGTGACGAACACAAACGGACTGGTCCGGCCCTTGAGTAGGAGGGGCCGGCCATGCGTCAGATACTGCTCGACCCACTCCCGCGCCACCTCGCCGAAGGGCACCAGCCGCTCCTTGTCGCCCTTGCCCAGCACCCGGACATAGCCCGAGCTCAGGTTGATCGCGGCCACCGGCAGCCGCACCAGCTCCGAGACCCGAAGCCCGGTGGCGTAAAGCAGGTGCAGCATGGCGCGGTTGCGGAGCGGCAGGGGGCAAGCCGAGTCCTCGTCCCCGGCGAGCAGACGGTCCACCTCGCCCAAGGTCAGGGAGACGGGCAGGGTCTGTTTGGGTTTGGGAAGCTCGATGCCGGCGGTGGGGTCATGCTCGACCGTCCCCTCGGCCAGGAGAAAACGGAAGAAGCCCCTCAGGGCCGATAGCCGCCGGGCGTGGCTGCGGGAGGAAAGGCCCCGGAGATGGGCCTGGTTGAGAAAGGCGCGGATATGATTGGGATTGACCAGGTCGGGCGACAAACAGGGGTCGGGAAGCGAGGCCAGGAAGGCGGCCAGGTCGTCACGGTAGGCGCCGACGGTATTGGCCGCCAACTGGCGTTCAACCGTCAGGTGATGCAGAAATAGTTCCAGGCGCGACCACAACCCGCCCGGTTGCCGCGCCATAGTCAAGCCGTTTGCGGGAGCTTTACCGCCGGGGCCGCAACTGCCGCCTGGCGTTATCCCCTTAATTTTAGCATTCAAGGCCGCCGGAGAGGGAAAATCATCCCCGGCCCGGCTATCAGTCGTTCTTCATCCGCCAGACGACCTTGCGCACCTTGCGCCGGGCCTCGGCCTGCTTGCGGCGCTTCCTGTCGCTGGGCTTTTCGTAGAACTCGCGGCGCTTGAGTTCCTTCTTCATCCCATCGAGCTGCAACTTCTTCTTGAGCTGGCGGATGGCGATTTCGATATCGCCCCTTACATCTACCTCGATCATTTGTCTGTTCCTGAGTTTGAAAGATAATATACCGCCCCGCGCGGGGCCTGATTTCCGTAAGGGAAAGAAATTAGCTGTATAGACGATGCTCCGGGGTGATGTCAACCGTTTTGTGGAAATATCTTGCCTGGATTCAAGATGCCGGCGGGGTCCAGGGCCTGTTTGATGGCCCGCATGGCCGCCAGGGTGGCGGGGTCGATCTCCAGGGAGATGGCCTCGGACTTGGTGATTCCCACCCCGTGTTCGCCGGAAAGGGTGCCGCCCAGGCCAATGACCTGGGCGAATATCCGTCGTCTGGCGGTTTGGGCGGCCTCGGCCTGACGGAGGTCGTGACGGTCGAGCATGATGTTGAGGTGGATATTGCCGTCTCCGGCATGGCCGAAACAGAAGATGACCAGATCGAGTTCCCGGGCCAGGGTCTCGGCCAGGGCCACCAGGTCGGGGATGCGGGTGCGGGGCACCACCACGTCCTCGCTGATCTTGTGGGGCCGCAGCTTGAAGGCGGCGGGCGACACCCCCCGGCGGGCGGCCCAGATGGCCTCGGTCTCCTCCTGGCCCTGCGCCTGGGTTACCAGACGCACCCCCGGCTCGGCCTCAAGGAAGGCGGCCAGCTCAGCGGCTTCGGCGGCCACGGCCAGGGGGGAGCCGTCCTGTTCGACGATCAGGATGGCCTCGACCCCTGAGGGCAGCGGCAGGGGCAGCAGTTCGGCGGTGAGGCCGATGGTTGTGCGATCCATGAACTCCAGGGCGCAGGGGGTGAAACGGGCCAGCGCCTTGGCCACCAGGCGGGCGGCCTGACTCAGGGAGTCCAGCATGACCAGGGTGGTGCGCCTGGCCTGGGGCCGGGGCAGCAGGCGAAGGATGATCTTGGTGATCACCCCCAGGGTGCCCTCGGAGCCTACGAAGAGCCGGGTCAGGTCGTAACCCACCACCCCCTTGTCGGTGCGCGCCCCGGTGTGGATCAGCCGGCCATCGGCCAGCGCCACCTCCAGGCCCTTTACGTAATCGCGGGTGACGCCATACTTGACGGCGCTGGGGCCGCCGGCGTTCTCGGCGACGTTACCGCCGATGGTGCAGAACTTGAGACTGGCCGGGTCGGGCGGGTAGAACAGCCCCTGCCGCCCGACCTCGGCCTGCAAGACCCCGGTCACCACCCCTGGCTCGACCACCGCCAGTTGGTTGGCGGGGTCGATCTCGAGGATCCGGTTCATGCGCGAGGTGGCCAGCACCAGGCCGCCCTTGACCGGCAGCGCCCCGCCCGTCATTCCCGAACCCGCCCCCCGGACGACCACCGGCACCCCTTCCCGATGGGCCAGGGCCAGGATGCGGCTGGTCTCCGCCGCCGTCTGGGGCCAGATCACCGCCTCGGGCGGATACTCCCGGCCCGTGCCGTCGTAGGCGGCGCAAAGACGTTCGGCCTCGGCATCGGAGACGTGCTCCCGGCCCACGATCGCCGAGAGTTGGCTTACGAGGCGGCTATCCACGCCCTTCCTCCTGCCGCGGAACAAACGCCGGATTCACCCCCTCGGCGTCCACGGGATCAACAAAGCTCGGAGGTGCAGTGCGGGCAGCGGCTGGCCCGGATGGGGATGGATGAGAAACAGCGCGGGCAGTCCTTGGTGGCGGCCTCGGCAGGAGGCGGGGCCTTCTTCAGCCGGTTGAGCTGCTTGACCAGCAGGAAGACGGCGAAGGCCACGATGGTGAAATCAAGTATGGTATTGATGAATAGCCCGTACTTGATGGCCACCCCAGGGGAGGTGGCGGTCTTCTCCTGGAGGGTCAAGGCCAGGCCGGAAAAGTCCATCTTGCCGAGCAGCAACCCAATGGGAGGCATGATCACGTCGTTGACCAGCGAGCTGACAATCTTGCCAAAGGCGCCGCCGATGATGATGCCGACCGCCATGTCCATGACGTTGCCCTTGACCGCGAACTCCTTAAATTCACGCATCATTTCCACCGTCTCGCCCCCCTTTTAGCTGGTTAGGAAACCCCGGCGCCTGGCCGGCCTTTACCCGTCCAGACCGCAACTTTACAATTTGCAAATTATATTTTCCGGGTATAGTGCGCAAGATAAAAACTAGCCGTCGCCCCCAGCAAGCCTTGAAGGAATAGGAGCCCACGCCGCCATGCCGCCCACCACCAACCCCACCACCAACCCCGCCGCCGCCCGCCTGCGGGTGGCGCTGCTGGCGGGCGGCAAGTCCGGGGAGCGCGAGGTCTCCCTGGCCGGGGCCGAGGAGGTAGTCAAGGCCTTAGACCCCGCCAAGTACCAGGTGCGCCGCTACGACCCGGCCACCGACCTGGCGCGGCTGGCCGCCGAGGCCCCGGAGCTGGACGTGGCCTTCATCCTTCTGCACGGACGCTTCGGCGAGGACGGCACGGTGCAGGGCCTCCTCGACCTCCTGGGCCTGCCCTACCAGGGCTCCGGGGTGCTGGGCAGCGCCTTGGCCATGGACAAGGACGCCGCCAAGACCATGTATCAGGCGTACGGGCTGCCGGTCTCCCCCTGGCGG
>JAJYJA010000012.1 GCA_021789795.1 Deltaproteobacteria bacterium
TGCCTGGGGACAGCGTCTCGGTTGACGCCAGTCTGATCACCCCGATAGCGATGGCGGAGGGATTGCGGTTCGCCATCCGCGAGGGTGGGCGCACCGTGGGCGCCGGGGTCATCAACAAGATCATCGAGTAAGGTGAAAGGTAATGGTACAAACGCAAAAGATTCGGATCAGACTGAAGGGGTATGACCACAAGTTGTTGGATCAATCCACTCAGGAGATTGTTGATACCGCCAAGGGCACGGGTTCCATTGTCGCGGGGCCTATTCCACTGCCGACCATGGTGAATAAGTATTGCGTCAATCGCTCGGTACATGTGGATAAAAAATCCCGTGAGCAATTTGAAATGCGCACTCACAAGCGGCTTTTGGATATTCTCGAACCAACGCAGCAGACGATTGATGCGCTGATGAAGCTTGAACTGTCCGCAGGCGTGGATGTAGAGATCAAGCTTTAAGGAGTTGCGCAGAAATAACTTGGACGGTTTTCACGATCCTTACGATTCCTGATGCCGTCGCCGTGAGGATTGTTGTTTTAAGGTTATTTCTGCTCGACGGCTTAGTCCGAGGGATAATTTTCTTTAATTTCATGTAGGTTGGTGCCATGCCAAAGACAATAGGATTGTTAGGTAAAAAACTTGGAATGACCCGGATCTATAACGAGAGCGGGCAGGCCATTGGGGTCACCGCAGTCGAGATAGGACCGTGCGTGATCTTGCAGATCAAGACCACCGCCCATGATGGCTACAATGCCTTGAAGTTAGGGTTTGAAGCCAAACTGGAACAGCGGATGAGCAAGCCAGAGTTGGGGCAGTGCAAGGCGGCCGACAAGGGTGGCTTCTATCATCTTAGAGAGTTTAGGGTGGTCGAGACCGAGCCGTATCAGGTTGGTCAGGTGCTGTCGGCGGAGGACATCTTCAAGATCGGCGACCTGGTTGACGTGACTGGGGTCAGCAAGGGCAAGGGCTTCCAGGGGGTGGTTAAGCGGCACGGCTTCAAGGGGGGCAGGAAGACGCACGGCTCCATGTTCCACCGCGCCCCTGGCTCCATCGGCTGTTCCGCCTGGCCCAGCCGGGTGGTGAAGGGCAAGCGTTTGCCCGGTCACATGGGCACCCAAAGGGTAAACAAAAAGAATGTGACGATCTTCGACATCCGTTCCGAAGAGAACGTCGTTTTGGTGAAGGGGTCGTTGCCTGGGGCCAAGCAGGGACTGCTTGAGATCTACACTAAGTAGTTTTTTAGTTAACTTATTTAAGGTTAATTACGGCCTGGCGGAGGGTCTTTTCTGCCTGACAAGCCATCTAATCTCCGAGGTACACAAGATGCCAGTTGCAGATTTGTTTAACATCAAGCACGAAAAGGTTGGCGAGGTGGTTTTGAATGACGACCTGTTTGGAGTTAAGGTCGATCCCCACCTGCTTCACAGTGTGGTTAGGATGCAGCTTGCCTCGAGAAGGGCGGGCAACGCCTGCACCAAGACCAGGGTTGAGGTGAGTGGTAGTTCCGCCAAACCCTTTAAGCAGAAGGGTACGGGCCGGGCTCGTTCTGGCTCCAAGCGTTCTCCCTTGTGGCGGGGCGGCGGGGTTAGCCATGGCCCTAAGCCCAGGGATTACTCCTTGAAGCTTTCTAAAAAATCCCGGCGGCTGGGGCTAAGGATGGCCATTAGCGCCCGGATGGCCGAAAACAACCTGATGGTGATCGATAATTTCATGCTGGATGAGATTAAGACTAAGAAATTTGTCTCGATCATGGACGGGTTTGAGATCAATAACGCCTTGATCGTGGTGCCAGAGCGGTTGGAAACGCTTGAGAAATCATCACGTAACGTGCATGGTTTCAAAGTGCTGCCATCGGTCGGATTGAATGTCTTCGATGTCTTGAATCATAAGCATTTAATTCTGCTTCAGAATAGCATTGAACAGCTTGAGAAGAGGTTACTGTCATGAAAAGAGATTGCGATATCATCAAAAAACCATGCTTGACTGAAAAAGGATTGTTGCTGCAAGAGAAAGAAAATCAGGTAGTGCTAAGAGTTGATCCTAAGGCCAATAAGATCGAGATTAAGGAAGCGGCTGAGAAGTACTTTAACTTAAAAGTTACTAAGGTAAGAACCGCTAATATGCCCGGGAAGAGCAAGAGGGTTGGCAAGCATTCCGGGACCACGAGTGACTGGAAGAAGGCTATAGTCAGTCTTCAAGAGGGACAGAAGCTAGATTTCTTGGAGCAACTGTAAGATAGCTGTTTTTGTGTTTCCTCACCTATGAAAATTTGAAAATCGGGGTTTGCTATGGCAATAAAAACCTTTAAACCTACCTCAGCCGGGAGAAGAAATATCGCCTTGATCGTCTCTCCCGAGTTGTCTAAATCGGAACCCCAGAAGAGCCTGATCGCGCCCTTGTTGAAGACGGGGGGGCGGAACAATAACGGCCGGGTGACCGCTAGACATATTGGCGGAGGTCACAAGAGAAGATATCGGATTATTGATTTTAAGAGAGATAAGAAGAACATTCCGGCCAAGGTTACCTCTCTGGAGTATGATCCCAACCGTTCCGCTAACATCGCCCTCTTGACCTATGCCGATGGCGAGAAGAGCTATATCCTTTCCCCGCTGGGCATCAAGGTGGGAGATCAGGTGGTGGCTGGCGACGAGGTGGATGTCAAGGTCGGCAACTGTATGCCGATGGGCAATATGCCTCTGGGTAGCATCATCCATAACGTGGAGATGAAAATTGGCAAGGGGGCGCAGTTGGTGCGCAGCGCCGGGGTTTCCGCTCAACTTATGGCCAAGGAGGGGGATTACGTCTTAATCAAGCTGCCCTCGGGCGAGGTGCGGAAATTTCATAAGCTCTGTCGGGCCTGTTTCGGTCAGCTTGGCAATATCGAATTCGAGGCCCAGAAACTTGGCAAGGCGGGGCGTAACCGTTGGAAGGGCAATCGGCCCAAGGTGCGGGGCGTGGCCATGAATCCCCACGACCATCCCATGGGCGGCGGCGAGGGCAAGAGCTCGGGCGGGCGTCATCCCTGTTCTCCCTGGGGTATGCCCACCAAGGGCTTTAAGACCAGAAAGCGCACTGATTCCGATAAATTCATTGTAACTAAGAGGTCCTAATCAGGAGGAAGGATAGATGGCTCGTTCAGTTAAAAAAGGACCGTTTGTTGATGCCCATCTTTACGAGAAGGTCGTCAAGGCCAAGGAGACTAATTCGCGCAAGGTGATTAAGACCTGGTCGCGGCGTTCCGATATCATCCCGGATATGATTGGTCTGACCTTTGCGGTGCACAACGGGAAAAAATTCATTCCGGTCTTTGTCTCTGAAAATATGGTGGGAGGGAAGCTTGGCGAGTATGCCCCGACCCGTACCTTCTTCGGACATGCGGGTGGGAAGAAGGGTAAGAAGTGATTTCGCCTTAAATAAGGTGCTGATAGCCCGGGAATTAAGCTCTGGGCGGTCGGATTGATTGATATTTAGTGCCCGCGACTACGCAATTAAGGAGCATGTGAAAGATGGAAGCGAGAGCAGTTTTGAGATATTGTCGCATATCGCCGCAGAAGGCGCGCTTGGTGGCGGATTTGGTGAGAGGCGCTCAGGTCGGAGCGGCTATCGACCGGTTGCGGTTTATGCCGCAAAAGGGAGCGGCGATTATTCGTAAAGTCTTGGAGTCGGCCCTGGCCAATGCCAAACAGAATGCATCGATTGACGTGGATACGCTGTACGTTAAGACGATCTTTGTCGATGGCGGTCCGATGCTGAAAAGAATAATGCCCCGGGCCATGGGTAGGGCCAACCGCATCTTGAAGCGCTCCAGCCATATCACCATTGTTGTGGACGAGCAATAGGACGTGAAGTTGTCACAAATTTAAATTTCGATGGAGGAAGGTTTTGGGCCAGAAAGTTAATCCAATCGGTTTACGCCTTAACATTATCCGTTCGTGGGAGTCTACTTGGTATGCCAATAAGGATTATGCGAAATTCTTGTTGGAGGACCACGCGTTAAGGAAATTTTTGAAGAAGAGGCTCTACCATGCGGGGTTATCCAAGGTCCAGATTGCCCGCACCGGCGATAAGGTGCGGGTGAAGCTCTTCACCGCCCGTCCAGGGATCGTAATTGGCAAGAAAGGGGCCGAGATCGAGACCTTAAAGGCGGAACTCCAGAAGTTAACCAACCGTACTTGTGTGCTCGATATTCAGGAGGTTAGACGCCCTGAGGCCGACGCGCAACTGGTGGCGGAAAGTATCGCCACTCAACTTGAGCGTCGGGTCGCCTTTCGCCGGGCGATGAAGAAGGCGGTAAATATGGCCTTGAAGTTTGGCGCAAAAGGGATTAAAATTTCGTGCTCTGGTCGTTTGGCGGGGGCGGAGATTGCGCGCAACGAGTGGTATCGTGAGGGACGGGTGCCTCTGCACACCTTACGCGCCAACATTGATTATGGCCTGGCGGAATCAAAGACCACCTTCGGGGTGATTGGAGTCAAGGTTTGGATATTCAAGGGCGAGGTTTTGTCAGAGGCCGAGAATATCATTTAACATCTACAGGATGAGACGATGCTAAGCCCTAAGAAAGTAAAACACCGTAAGCAGTTTAAGGGGAGAATGGGTGGAGAGGCCCAGCGCGGCTCCACCATCGAATTCGGCGAATACGCCTTAAAGGCCACCCAGTGCGGCCGGTTGACCTCCCAGATGATCGAGGCCGGACGTGTCGCGATTAACCGGAAGATCAAACGGGGTGGAAAGATGTGGGTGCGGGTTTTCCCCAGCAAGCCTTATACCAAGAAGCCGGCCGAGACCAGGATGGGGGGAGGCAAGGGCGCCCCGGAGGGTTGGGTGGCCGTTATTAAGCCGGGCAAGATTTTGTATGAGATTTACGGCATTGAACCTGAAATGGCCATTGAGGCCCTTACCTTGGCAAGACATAAGTTCCCGTTTGACACCAAGATTATCACCAGGGAAGCAACACTATGAAAGTTTCAGAGCTGCGAGAGTTGAACAGCGCCGAATTGGCCGCCAAGGTTGCCACGATGGAGAAGGATTTGTTTATGTTGAAGTTTAAGCATGGCATCAGACAACTTGACAATACCGCCAAGCTGTCATCCTTGAAGAAGGATATTGCGCGGGTTAAGACGGTCATTATGCAGCAAAAGCATAATGGTTGAGATTAGAGTGCCTTAATTAATGTCCTTGGGAATGACGATGACTGATCTGGAAAAAAAAAGAAGGACTCTTGTGGGTGTGGTAGTCAGCGACAAGATGACGTGTAGTATTGTTGTGGAAACCGCTAGGCTTGTCCCTCATAAGCTATACGGAAAGATGATCCGCAGGCACAAGAAATATATGGCTGATGACCCCCAAAATAGCTGCCAGGTAGGGGATCAGGTCATGATTGAGGAGTGTCGGCCCTTGAGCAAGAATAAGCGCTGGCGGCTTAGGCAAATTGTCAAGAAGGCCGAATAGGCACTGTGGGGCGGCTGCTTATCTTACTTTGTGGACGCAAAGTATAAACACTGCATCACCTAACTTAAGGTTAGATCAGTGTTTTTTTATTAGCCCCTCGCATTTTAGATTAGTTATGTCTGGCTAGTTAAGCAGTTAAGGAAAGGGCATGGTAACGATATGATACAGACTGAAACTGTTTTGAAGGTTGCGGATAATTCAGGCGCCAAGAGTGTCCTTTGCATCAAGGTGCTTGGGGGGTCGAAGCGACGCTATGCGCGGGTCGGGGATGTCATTGTGGTGTCGGTTCGCGAGGCTATCCCTAATGCCAAGGTTAAGAAGGGCGATGTGATGAAGGCCGTTATCGTCAGAACGGTGACTCAGATACGGCGTCCCGAGGATACCTTTGTGCGTTTTGATGAAAATTCCGCAGTGCTGATCGCGGCCAATGGCGAGCCTATTGGCACCCGCATCTTTGGCCCGGTGGCCAGGGAGCTTCGCACTAAGGGATACATGAAGATCATCTCTCTTGCCCCGGAAGTGCTATAACAGCCACCATATATAGTTTACAATTTACGTTCTAAAGGCGGTTAATATGCAGATTACCCATAAGTTAAAGAAAGACGACCAGGTGGAAGTGATAGGCGGCAAGGATAAGGGTAGAGTTGGGAAGATACTTAGGGTTGACCCTCAGGCTAATAAGGCGATTGTTGAAAAGGTCAATGTCGTGAAGCGTCATACCAAGCCGAATGCAGTCAATCAACAGGGTGGGATACTGAGCAAGGAGGCGATGATTAATCTATCCAATCTAAAGCTTATTTGTCCCAAGTGTGCCAAGACGGTCAGGGTGGGCAGAAAGGAAATGGATGACGGGTCAAAGACTCGTTTCTGCAAGAAGTGCGGCGAGTCGGTTGATTCCGGCAAGTGATATTTCAGGGTACCATTCTAAAGTTAGTTAACTAGCGTAGCCTGCAATAAGGATAGTTACTAGGTCGAGGAGATGGGCATGGTCGGTTTGAAGGAATATTATAATCAAGAATGTGTGCCCCAACTGATAAAGGAGTTTGGGTACAAATCAACTATGGATGTGCCAAAGCTCGATAAGATTGTCTTGAATATGGGCCTGGGAGAGGCGGTGCAGAATCCCAAGGTCGTTGAGGGGGCGGTTAACGAGCTGACGGCCATCAGCGGGCAGAAGGCGGTGGTTACCCGGGCCAAGAAGTCGATTGCGGGCTTTAAGGTGCGGGCGGGGATGCCGATTGGCTGCTGTGTCACCATCCGTAAGGACAGGATGTACGATTTTCTGGCCAAGCTGATTCACATCGCCCTCCCACGGGTGCGGGATTTCCGCGGGATCTCCAGTAAATCTTTTGATGGCCGGGGTAACTATGCCCTGGGGATCAAGGAAGAGATTATCTTTCCGGAGATCGATTACGACAAGCTCGACAAGATTAGAGGCTTGAATATCGTTATTGCAACTACGGCCAAGACAGACGAAGAGGGGCGATTCCTGCTGCAAGCCTTAGGGATGCCGTTTAGGAAATAATCATCAGTTTCGAGGATCACAGTGGCTAAGAAATCTCTAATTGCGAAGAGTCTGAGAAAACCGAAGTTTAGCGTTCGTGCTTACAACCGTTGTAAGATTTGTGGCCGTCCGCATGGCTATATGCGCAAGTTCGATCTCTGTCGTATTTGTTTTAGGAACATGACCAGCCGTGGCGAAATAACAGGGGTGACCAAGTCTAGCTGGTAACTGGGTGTCTCTGTTTCTCTGGTTGGAAATAGCTTTAAGACCGTAAACCGTAAGAGGAGTTATCATCATGTCGATGAGCGATCCCCTGGCTGATATGCTGACCAGGATACGTAATGCAGTCATGGTACATCTGCCCACCGTTGATATGCCTTATTCTAAGATGAAGGCGGAGGTCGCCAGAATTCTTAAACAGGAAGGGTATGTTGATGATTATCAAAAGATTGAGACCCAATCGGCACAAGACACCTTGCGGATTGTCTTAAAGGCGAACAGTCATGCTGATAAGGTTATTTCTGGCATTAAACGTATCAGCAAGCCGGGGCGTAGAATATATGCCCGGCATGACGAGATACCGAAGGTTTTAAGTGGGCTGGGGATATCGATCCTTTCCACCTCGGCGGGCATTATCACTGATCACGAGGCCCGTAGCAGATCGGTGGGGGGAGAGATACTTTGCCAGGTTTGGTAAGCGAGTTGGATTTTATTTTTGTAATGTCAATGCCGGAGATCTCTTATGTCGAGAATTGGTAACAAACCCATTCCCATACCCAACGGGGTGAAGATAGAACTCAGCGGGAAGGCCGTCAGGGTTACCGGCGCCAAGGGAAGCCTGGCGCATGAGTTGCGACCGGAAATCGAGGTGGTGGAAGAGGGTAACGTCTTGTTGGTCAAGGGTGATGCCAGTGATACCCGGATCAATGCCTTCCGGGGAATGACCAGGTCCTTGATCAACAACATGATTGTTGGCACCCAGCAGGGGTTCAAGAAGGTGTTGCTAGTCGAGGGGGTTGGTTATCGGGTTAATGTAACTGGTAACAAGATCAGCCTGTCGGTGGGGTATTCCAACACCGTAGATTTTGTTTTACCCGCTAGCGTAACCGCGACCTCCGCCAACAACCAGATCGTCTTGGAGTCCATTGATAAGGACCTCCTGGGGCAGACTGCGGCGCGGATTAGAGCGATCAGGAAGCCCGAGCCGTACAAGGGGAAGGGAATACGATACGAGAACGAGTATGTTGCCCGCAAGGCTGGCAAGGCCGCCGGTAAGAAATAATTTGGAGCATGGCAATGGCGAAGACGAGTGAAAAGGTACTGTCACGGCAAAAACGGGTTCAACGCATCAGAAAGAAAATAGCGGGCACGGCGGAAAGGCCGCGTCTGCGGGTTTTCAAGAGCTCTCGGCACATATATGCCCAGATTATTGATGATACCAAGGGGGCTACCTTGTGCTCCGCCTCCACCTTGCTGGAGGCGGTGACCGGCGCGGATTTGAGTGGTAAGGTCGCCCAGGCGAACAAGGTTGGCCTGCTGGTGGCGGAGCAGGCCAAGCTGAAAGGCATCGAAAAGGTGGTGTTCGACCGGGGTGGATATATCTATCATGGCCGGGTTAAGGCCCTTTCCGAGGGGGCTCGGGAAGGTGGTTTGGTATTCTAGTGATTCCAGAGGATAAAATTGGAGGGATTCACCTTGGCTAATATTGTTAATGAGAAAGAAGATCAATTAATTGAAAAAATTGTTTTTATCAATCGGGTCGCCAAGGTGGTCAAGGGCGGTCGCCGTTTCAGCTTTAGCGCCATCGTGGTGGTTGGCGACGGGGCGGGTAAGGTTGGTTATGGGTTAGGCAAGGCCAATCAGGTGCCGGAGGCGATTCGCAAGGGGGTGGAGCAGGCCAAGAAGGATATGCGACATGTCGCCATTACCAACACCAGCATCCCGCACGAGGTGTATGGTAAATTCGGCGCCGGCCGGGTCATGCTGAAGCCGGCTTCTCCTGGCACGGGGGTTATCGCGGGGGGAGCGGTGCGGGCGGTGCTTGAGGCGGCGGGGGTACACGATATCCTCACTAAGTGCTTAGGTTCGCACAATCCCCACAACCTGGTTAAGGCGACGATTGATGGCTTGCGCTGCTTGCGGACTCCGGAACGGATCGCGGCCAATCGCAACAAGACCCTTGCCGATCTAATCGGCAAGAGCTGATCCTGGTCCCACCTTTTGAAACATCAACACCAAGTCGGGGAATGAAATGGATGGTCAGGTTAAGATAACATTGACGAAAAGCTATATCGGCAGTCCGCAGAAGATCAGGGCCACCTTGGTGGGTTTGGGCTTGACGCGGATGAACAAGACCGTGGTGCGCAAGGATACCCCAGAGTTGCAGGGGATGCTTCGTAAGGTATGGCATCTTATCAAGGTTGAGGCGTAATCATGTTGGATTTAAGCAATCTTTCTCCGTATCCTGGAGCCACGAAACAACGCAAACGGATTGGCCGGGGGCAGGGAACCGGGCAAGGTAAGCAGGCCGGGCGTGGCCACAAGGGGTTCAAGGCCCGTTCCGGCAGCAGCATCAGCCCGGGGTTCGAAGGCGGCCAGATGCCTTTGCATCGGCGCTTGCCCAAGCGGGGGTTCAACAATCCCTTCAAGAAGGAGTATGGCATCATCAATCTTAAGGACCTGGAGATGTTCGACGAGAACACGGTGATTGACACCCAGCTCCTCCATGACCGCGGGGTGGTGGGCAAGCGCTACAGTGAGGTGAAGTTGCTGGGCACCGGCGAGATCTCCAAGCGGCTCACCATCAAGCTGGCCAGCGTCAGCGCCTCGGCCAAGGCCAAGGTTGAGGCGGCTGGGGGAAGCGTAGAGGCCTGATATGGCAAGTGGTCTGCAAGGCACCGCCAACATTCCAGAGCTGAAGCGGCGTATCACCTTTACCCTGTTGATGTTGGCGGTTTACCGGATTGGGGTGCAGATCCCCACTCCCGGCATCAACGGGGAGGCCTTGGCCGATTTTTTTGCCAAGAATTCGGGGACAATTTTTGGCATGTTCAACATGTTCTCGGGTGGCGCCCTGCAGAATTTCTCCATCTTCGCCCTGGGCATCATGCCCTACATCAGCGCCTCCATCATCTTTCAGTTGCTGCAAGTGGTGGTGCCGCAAGTCGAGGCCTTGGCGAAGGAAGGTGAGTCGGGGCGGCGGAAGATCACCCAGTATACGCGCTATGCGACCGTGGTTTTAAGTGTTGTGCAGGGGTTGTTCATCAGCATCGGCTTGGAGAGCATGGCCGCCCCGTCTGGCAACGCCATGATCGTCATTAACCCGGGCTGGGCTTTTAGGATTATGACCGTCATGACCCTGACCTCGGGCACGGCGTTTATCATGTGGTTGGGCGAGCAGATGACCGAGCGGGGGGTGGGCAACGGCATCTCGCTGATCATCTTTGCCGGCATCGTGGCCCGGATGCCAGTGGCGGTGGTGAACACGGTCAAGATGGCGGCGGCGGGCGAGATGCCCATTATCCTGTTGCCGCTGTTGGTGGCCATGATGGCGGTGGTCATCGGCCTGGTGATCTACTTCGAGACCGCCCAGCGCAAGATCCCGATTCAGTACGCCAAGCGGATGATCGGCCGGCAACTGTACGGCGGCCAGCGGTCGCATCTGCCCTTGAAGATCAACATGTCGGGGGTGGTGCCGCCGATCTTCGCCTCTTCCATTATGATGTTCCCGGCCACTATCGGCGGCTTCGTGCAGGTGGATTGGGTGAAGCGGGCCTCTCAGGCCCTGGCCTGGGGCACGCCGCTGCATACCCTGCTCTACGTGGTAATGATCGTTTTCTTTTGCTTCTTCTATACCGCGGTAACCTTTAATCCGGTTGACATCGCTGAAAACTTGAAGAAAAACGGTGGGTTCATCCCTGGTATCAGGCCGGGTAAGAGTACGGCGGAGTTTATCGACAAGATCATGATCCGTCTGACCACCGTGGGGGCGGTCTATATCTCGGCGATCTGCGTGCTGCCGGAGATACTGATCAAGAAAGGCAACGTTCCCTTTTACTTCGGGGGCACGGCGTTGTTGATCGTGGTGGGGGTGGCGATAGATACCATTGCTCAAGTAGAATCTTACACGGTGATGCGCAACTATGACGGGTTTTTGAAGACGGGCAGGATCAAGGGCCGCTAAGGGATGGGCCTGGCAAGATAAGGGAGCAGGAGCCCAGCCGTGGCGGTTACCATTAAGACGGGCAACGAGATTGCCCTGATGCGGCGGGCCAACGAGATAGTCGCCGAAACCCTTAATCTCCTGGCGTCCAAGGTCGCGGTGGGGGTAAGCACCAAGGAGTTGGATGCCCTGGCCGAGGAATGGGCAAAAAAAAATGGTGCGCTTCCGGCCTTTAAGGGTTATAGAGGGTACCCTGCCAGTCTGTGCGTGTCCATCAACGAACAGGTCGTGCATGGCATCCCTTCCAAGAAGGTAGTGATCCGGGATGGCGATATCGTCAGCATCGATTTCGGGGTTAACTTTAGGGGTTTTTTTGGTGATGCGGCCCTTTCCGTGCTGGCGGGCAAGGTAGCCGCTGATAGCGCCAAGGTCAAGTTGCTCACCGTAACCAGGGATGCCCTGTTCGCGGGCATCGAGCAGGCCAGGGGCGGCAATCGGGTTAGCGATATTTCCGAGGCGGTTCAGGCGGTTGTTGAGTCTAACCGGCTACATGTAGTCAAGCAGTTCGTCGGTCACGGGATTGGTGCCAGTTTGCATGAGGCGCCCGAGGTGCCTAACTATAAACGTCCTGGC
Source organism: Deltaproteobacteria bacterium (assembly GCA_021789795.1). Lineage (GTDB taxonomy): Bacteria > Desulfobacterota > Desulfobulbia > Desulfobulbales > VMSU01 > VMSU01. The sequence goes on from JAJYJA010000012.1 coordinate 11,746, forward strand.
CGCAGTCAGCGTCTTTTGCCGGGGATGGTGCTGGCCATCGAACCGATGGTCAATGTTGGTACCTCCGAGGTGGAGGTGTTGAAGGATGGCTGGACGGTGGTGACTGCGGACCGGAGTCTCTCGGCCCATTTTGAACATTCGGTTCTGATCACCGATGGCGAGCCGGAGGTGTTAAGCTCGGCCATTGTCATGTGATGGCCAGTAGAGGAACTGCAAGGGAAAGTTAAGTATGGCGAAAGAAGAGGCAATACAAGTAGAAGGTACCATTATTGAGCCTCTACCGAATGCGATGTTTAGGGTTGAACTGGAGAATGGCCACCGGGTGCTGGCGCATATTTCAGGCAAGATGAGAATGCATTTCATCAAGATCCTGCCTGGAGATAAGGTCACCATCGAGTTGTCTCCCTATGATTTGACCCGGGGGCGGATAGTTTTCAGAGGCAAAGGCAACAGATAAAAAAGCATCAATCAGGATGGAAGGCTTAAATTATGAAAGTCAGATCGTCGGTAAAGAAGATTTGTAGCGAGTGCAAGATATTCAAAAGGAACGGTGTGGTGCGCGTTACCTGCAAGGTCAAGAAGCATAAACAGAGACAGGGATAATGCCACTTTTGGTATCGCAGTATCTTTTCGCATCAATCATAAATTAGGAGCAGAGCCTTGGCACGCATAGCTGGTGTTGATTTGCCCAAGAACAAGCACATGGTAATTGCCCTCACCTATATTCATGGGATAGGCAAGACCAGTGCCGGCAAGATCTTAGATGAGCTGAATATCGCTCATACGATGAGCAGCGATCATCTTGATGACAATCAGGTCGCTGAAATCAGAAAAGTTATCGAGTCATCCTACAGCGTTGAGGGTGACCGGCGCCGCAATGTGGCCATGGACATCAAGCGGATGATGGATTTGGGTAGCTATCGTGGGGTTAGGCACCGTAAGGGTCTGCCCTGCCGTGGGCAGCGGACCAGCACCAACGCCAGGACCCGTCGTGGCCCGCGTCGTGCGGCGTCTAAATAATTTCGCAGGCTTGTTGCGAGCAGAGAGCATATTAGGAGATCATACAACATGGCAGGCCCGACCAAGATCAAGGCAAAACGCAAGGATAAGAAGAACATCCCGGAAGGGGTGGTAAGCATAAAGTCCACCTTCAACAACACCCTGGTAACCTTTTCCGATAAGCAGGGGAACGCCGTCTCCTGGTGCAGTTCTGGTTGTTTGGGGTTCAAGGGTTCCCGCAAGAGCACCCCGTTCGCGGCCCAGAGCACGGTGGAGACCGCCGCCAAGAAGGCGATGGACGCCGGGATGCGCAAGGTGTCGGTCAACATCAAGGGCCCGGGGCCGGGCCGGGAGTCGGCCTTGCGGGCCCTGCAGCAGGTCGGCCTGGAGGTGAGCAAGATCTGCGATGTGACGCCCATTCCCCACAACGGTTGCAAGCCCCCCAAGAAAAGACGCGTTTAACAGCTAAGCGGAGGTACGAAATTGTCACGTTATACAGGCGCCTTGTGCCGTCAATGTAGAAGAGAGAAGTTGAAGTTGTTTTTGAAGGGTGACAGATGCTATTCCGACCGTTGCGCCTTTGAAAGACGGGGATTTGCCCCTGGCCAGCACGGTCAGGACCGGTTGAAGAAGATGTCGGATTACGCCGTGCAGTTGCGCGAGAAACAGAAGGTCAAACGCATGTACGGCATGCTGGAAGGGCAGTTCCATCGTTATTTCGAGAAGGCCGAGCAACAGAAGGGGATAACCGGCGTCAATCTGATCGTGCTGCTTGAACGTCGGTTGGATAATGTTTTGTACCGTCTGGGCTTCGCCTCCTCCCGCAATCAGGCTCGTCAGATGGTTCGTCATAATCATTTCCTGGTCAACGGCAAGAAGGTTAATATCCCCTCCTTCTTGGTGGCCATTAATGATGAGATCACCTTGAAGGAAAAGAGTCGGCAGATGGAGGCCATCAAAGACAATCTGGCTGCGGTTGCCCGTAGGGGAGTGCCCAGTTGGCTTAATCTCGATCAGGATGCCTTTAAGGGCAAGGTTAATTCATTGCCTAATCGTGATGAGGTTACCATGCCGATTCAAGAGAATCTGATTGTCGAACTCTATTCCAAATAATAGGCTATGACAAATACCGATTTGAATATCCAATTGGACTCTGATCCAATCTACCGGAATTGGACAGAACTTATCCTTCCAGAGAGATTGGAGATCGATTCGGAGACGCATACGAATCGTTACGGTAAATTTACCTGCTATCCGCTTGAGCGCGGCTTTGCAACCACGGTTGGCAATGGTCTTCGTCGGATTCTCTTGTCTTCCATTCAGGGGGCGGCTATCACTTCGGTTAAAATTGAAGGAGCCAACCATGAATACTCGACCATGCCCGGCGTCCTGGAGGACGTTATCGAGATCATTCTCAACCTGAAGGAAGTCCGGCTGCGTTTGAAGTCGCAGAATCCGGCGGTCATCCGCATCGAGAAGCGCGACCTGGGGCCGGTGACGGCGGCGGACATCATCTCTCCCGACGGCATGGTGGAGGTGATGAATCCCGAGCAGCACATCTGCACCATCACCGGCAGCGAGGGCAAGCTGGTGGCCGAGTTCCAGGTCAAGTGGGGCAAGGGGTATTCCCCGGCCGAGAATAACAAGACCGAGGATATGAGCATCGACACCTTTCCCATCGATGCCATCTTTACCCCCATCCAGAAGGTCAAGATCGTGGTCAGTCAGGCTCGGGTAGGGCAGCAGACCGATTACGACAAGCTGACCATGGAGATCAATACCGATGGCAGCATCAGCCCGGAGAACGCCTTGGCTTACGCCGCCAAGATCCTCAAGGAACAGATGCAGATCTTCATCAACTTCGACGAGGATCGGATCGAGCCGGAACAGGAGCACAATGGCGATGCCAACCTGATTCAGGTCAACGAGAACCTTTACCGGAGCGTGGAGGACCTGGAGCTGTCGGTGCGTTCCGCCAACTGTCTGCGCAACGCCGAGATCAAGTACATCGGCGAGCTGGTGCAGAAGACCGAGTCGGAGATGCTCAAGACCAAGAATTTTGGCCGCAAGTCGTTAAACGAGATCAAACAATTGCTTTCCGAGATGGGCCTGTCGCTGGGCATGAAGGTGGATGGTTGGGTACAGCCTCCGGAGACGGACGCCTCGGAAGAGCAGTAACGGGATAAGGATCAGGAATCATGAGACACAGAAAGGCAGGAAAAAGGCTGGGCCGCAGCTCTTCGCACCGCGAGGCGATGATTCGCAACATGGTGACCTCGCTCTTTGAGCACGAGCGCATCGTTACCACCACCCCCAAGGCCAAGGAGGCGCGCAAGGTTGCCGAGCGGATGATGACCCTGGCCAAGCGCGGCGATCTCCACGCCCGCCGGCAGGCCCTGGCGGTGATCCGTAACGACGGGGTGGTGGCCAAGCTGTTTGATACCTTAAAGGACGGTTATCTAGACCGGAACGGCGGCTACACCCGCATCATCCGCACCGGCAACCGTCCGGGCGACGCGGCGCCCATGGCGATCCTCGAACTGGTCAACTACCAGGAAGCCCCGGCGGCCCCCGAGGTCGTCAGCGCCAACTAATCCCGCCTCCCGCTCGTCTCTTTAGCCTTTGGGGGTCAGACTCCGGCGACGATCCTTGCCGCCCGGAATCTGGCCCCTTGCTATTTCTCCCCGGTTGTTTTCCCCCTCGCTCCGGCCCGTCTTCCCTAGGTCGGCTCCTCGTGGCTTAGGCAGTGGATGGTACCCAGGCCCCAGACCAGGTCCACGGCGTGGATGCCGATTACCCGACGTTCGGGAAACAGCTCTTGCAGGATGCCCAGGGCCAGGCGGTCGTTGGGGTCGTTGAAGGTCGGCACCAGTACCGCGCCGTTGGCGATGTAGAAGTTGGCATAGCTGGCCGGCAGGCGCAGACCGTCGAAGACCAGCGGCCTGGGCAGGGGCAGGCTTACCACCTGCACCCGGGCCCCGCCCGCCAGGCGGGCGTCTTGCAGGCGCTCGAAGTTTTCCTCCAGGGGCCGGTAGTTCAGGTCGCTGGCCTGACGCTCACGGCAGAGCACCACCGTGTCGGGGCCGACGAAGCGGCACAGGTCGTCGATATGGCCGTGGGTATCGTCGCCCGCGATGCCCTGGTTGAGCCAGATCACCCGCCGGATCCCGAGATGGGCGGCGAATACGGCCTCGTAATCCGCCTGGGATAGCGACGGGTTGCGCGGCTGGATTTTTCGGTCGAGCAGGCATTCGGCGGTGGTGAGCAGCGTCCCGCAGCCGTTGCCGTCGATGGCCCCGCCCTCGAGCACCACCTCCTGTCCGTTCCAGTTTGCCTCGCTCATCTCCAGGCCCAGGGCCTGGGCCAGCACCCCCGGCACCTCCCGGTCGCGACTCCAGTTGGCGTATTTGGCCCAGCCGTTGAAGGCGAAGCGCACCGCCAGGGTGCGGCCCGCCTGTTTCACGAAGGCGGGCGCGGTGTCGCGCATCCAACCCCGGTCGGTTTCGGCCCGGAGGAACTGGACCTGATCTCCCCCCACCCCGGCCCGTTGCAGGCACCGTTGCGCCCGGGCCTGGGCCGTGGCGGAGGGCACGAGGATCCGCACCAGCTCGTGGGGGACGAGGTTCTTGACGATCTCGGTGTAAACCCAGGGGATGGGGGCGAAGCGCCCCGGCCAATCGTCCTTCTGGTGTGGCCAACAGAGCACGGTCGAGCGGTGTGGCTCCCACTCGGCGGGCAGCCGGCGAGGGGCAGGGGAGTCCTGTTCCGCGGAGAGGTTAAGCGGGCCGGCGGCGGGCATCAGTCGTGATCGAGGTCTAGATAGCGGCGGCTGATCTCGCCGTAGGCGTCGATCCGGCGGTCCCTAAGGAAGGGCCAGTTGCGGCGGATGGTCTCCAGGCGCCCGAGATCGACCTCGGCCAGCAGCACCTCCTCCCGGTCCTCGGCGCCCTGGGCCAGGATGAGCCCCTGGGGGTCGCAGATGAAGGAGGAACCCCAGAATTGGATGCCGTCGCCGGTGGTCAACGGACGCTCCCAGCCCAGGCGGTTGGCGGCCACCACATAGACCCCGTTGGCGATGGCGTGGGCCCTCTGGCTGGTGATCCAGGAGTCGCGCTGGGCCGCGCCGTAGCGTTCCCGTTCCGCCGGGTGCCAGCCGATGGCGGTGGGGTAGAAGATGGTCGAGGCCCCGCGGAGGGCGGTGAGCCGGGCGGCCTCCGGGAACCACTGATCCCAGCAGATCAGGGCTCCGATCCGGCCAAACCTGGTGCGGAAGGCCCGGAACCCCAGGTCGCCGGGGGTGAAGTAGTACTTTTCGTAAAAGCCAGGGTCGTCGGGGATGTGCATCTTGCGGTAGATGCCGAGTAGCGCCCCGTCGGCGTCGATCACCGCCGCGCTGTTGTGATAGACGCCCGCCGCCCGCCGTTCGAACAGCGGCACCACCAGGGCGACGCTTAGCTGCCGGGCCGCCTGTTGAAAGACCTTGGTGGAGGGGCCGGGGATCGGCTCCGCCAGGTCGAAGGCGGTGAAGTCCTCGCCCTGGCAGAAGTAGGGCGAGCGGCACAGTTCGGGCAGGCAGAGCACCTGCGCCCCTTGCCGGGCCGCCTGCTCGATCAGCGAGAGGGCCTTCTTCAAGTTGTCGTCCGGGTCGGGGGAGAAGGCCATTTGCAGCGCCCCCACCGTGTAGTTCGTTTCGTTCATGGCGTCAGACCAGGCGTTCCCCGGGGCCCAAGGCGGCCTTGAGCAGCCGGAAGACCTCGCGGCTGTAGGTTGGTTTTCTGGTTTTGGCGTAACGGCGGGCGGCGATTTTGATGGCCGCCTGGTCCAGGCCGGGTAACTCGCGGGCCGCCTGGGCGAGGGCGTAGCCCTCCCCATCCCAGTCCGGCAACTCCGAACCCCATCCCGGCGCGGAGAGGGCGGCTATCGCCTCGTTGACGATGGCGTCCCGGAGCCGTTCCATCTCGTGCAGCCGCTGGTCCCGCTTCAGCCTTGAGCCCCTCTCCGTCTCCAGAAAGGCTAGGAGCGGCTCGGGGTCGGCCATCCGCAGCTGTTTGGCGAGATACTTGATCTGCCGCCGCCGGGCCCCGGCCTGCATGGAGGTGGCGCTGATGATCTCCGCCCGCAACCGCTCCTCGCAGGGCAGGTGTTGCTGGCGGGAGAGGGGCAGAGCCACCAGTTCCGCCGCCAGTTCCTCCAGCCCCTGGGCCCGTCTCTTCTGTTCCGTTCTGCTAATAAGCTCGGTTGTCTCCACCTAATTGCCTTGGCCTGGCCGGTTTTGCTTTTTCGTTGGCGTTTGCGCGTCGACTACGGTACATTTCCTCGCAACTTATTCGCTGTTTACCATTTGTTCAACCCCAAAAGGAATTTTACTTATGAACCTACCGGCTAATTTCACGGTCACGCAGCCCACCAGCATCCGTTTCGGATGCGGCGCGGTTGCCGAATTGGGCGATATCGTCCTCAAACTGGGCGGCACCAAGGTCTTGGTGGTCGCTGACCCCGGCCTGGCGGCGGCGGGACTCCTGGATCGGATCACCGGGCCCCTTGCCGCCTCCAGCTTGCCTTACACGGTTTACAGCCAGATCACCCCCGAGCCGGGCCTGAAACTCGCCGACCAGGGACTGACGATCGCCCGTCAGGCGGGGGCGGACTGCGTGGTCGGGGTAGGGGGCGGCTCGGCGATGGACGTGGCCAAGGCGGTCAGCATCCTGCTCACCAACGGCGGCCAGGCGGAGGACTATCTGGGCCTGGGCAAGATCAAAAAGGCAGGTGCCCCCAAGGTCATGATCCCCACCACCGCCGGCACCGGGGCCGAGGTCAGTTTTACGGCGGTGTTCATCAACGAGAAGACCAAATCCAAGGGGGGGATGAACGGCGACCCCCTCTATCCCGAGGCCGCCATCCTGGACCCGGAGCTGACCCTGTCCCTGCCGCCTAAGGTCACCGCCTCCACCGGCATCGACGCCTTCACCCACGCCATCGAGGCCTTTGTCTCCACCCAGGCCCATCCGCTGTCCGACATGTACGCCCTGGAGGCCATGCGCCTGATCAGCGCCAACCTGCCCAAGGCCTACGCCCACGGCGGCAACCTGGCGGCTAGGGGCGACATGCTGCTGGGCAGCCTGCTGGCCGGCAAGGCCCTGGCCACCGCCGGGGTGGGCCTGGTGCACGCCATGTCCTACCCCTTGGGCGGGATGTTCGGCATCCCGCACGGCCTGGCCAACGCCGTGCTCCTGCCCTACGTCCTGCACTACAACCTGATCGGGGCCCCGGAGCGCTACGCCCGGGTCGCGGCCCTCATGGGCTGCGACACCCAGGGGCTGAGCGTCAAGGAGGCGGCTAGGTGCGCGGTGGAGGCGGTAACGGAGCTGAACCTTGAGGTCGGCATCCCCGCCACCCTGGCCGAGCTTGACATCCCGCTTGACCAGGTGCCGGAGATGGCCCGCATTGCCCTGACCGTCACCAGGCCGGTGGAGAACAACCCCCGTCGGCCCACCTACGACGAGGTGGTCGAGGTCTATCACCTGGCCATGAACGGCTGGGATTGATAACGACGTGAAAAAATTGAACTAAAAGGAGAAAATATGCCAGGTTTTGAGGTGTTCGGGGCCGAGGAGAGACAGGAGGCCCTGGCGGTTTTGGATAGCGGCGTCCTGTTCCGTTACGAGTTTGCCAAGGAGCGGGCCGGGGTTTACAAGGTGCGGGAGTTCGAGGAGCGGTTCGCCCGCTACTGCGGGGTGGCTCACGCCCAGGCCGTCACCTCGGGGACGGCGGCCCTGAAGGTCGCGCTTGTGGCCCTGGGTATCGGGCCGGGCGACGAGGTCATCACCCAGGGCTTCACCTTTGTCGCCACCTGGGAGGCCATCCTGGACGTGGGGGCGATTCCGGTGTTCTGCGAGATCGACGAGACCTTGAACATGGACCCGGCGGATCTGGAGCGCAAGATCAGCGATCGGACCCGGGCCATCATCCCGGTGCACATGATGGGGGCCGCGGCCCGTATCCTGGAGATCAAACAGATCGCCGACCGCCACGCCCTCCCGGTGATCGAGGACAACGCCCAGTCGCCGGGGGCCAGCGTCCAGGGCGGCAAGCTGGGCAGTTTCGGGGCCTTGGGCACCTTTTCCTTTGATCCGGTCAAGACCATGACCACCGGCGAGGGCGGCATGGTCGTCACCCGCGACCCCGAGCTGTGGCGGGCCATGTCCGAGTACCACGACCACGGCCACGATCACCTCCCGAATCCAGGGGGCCGGGGCGGCGAGGGCCGCCGTTTCGTGGGCTTCAACTTCCGGATGATGGAGTTGCAGGGGGCCTTGGGACTGGCCCAGCTTGCCAAGCTGGACGGGATCATCGCCGCCCAGCGGGCCAACAAGGAGCGGCTGCGGCAGGCGGTGAGCGTGCTTGACGGGGTGAGCTTTCGCGCCCAGGTGGACGCGGCCGGGGACTCCGCCACCTTCCTGGCCTTCCTGCTGCCCGAGGCGGGCCGGGCCAGGGCGGTGAACCGGGTGCTTAGGGAACAGGGGGCCGGGGCGGTCTATTTCGCCGAAAACACCTGGCACTATTATCCGCGCTGGGAGCATCTGCTGGCTGGCGCCACCCTCGCCCGTTCCGGCTGGCCCTTCCAGGATGGGGGCCGGCGGCGGGTGATCTACGATCCTAAGGCCCTGCCCCAGTCCGCCGCGATCATGGATCGCACCCTGGTTTATCAGGTGCCGGTTAGGCTCAGTGAGGAGCGTCTGGCCCAGATCGCCGCCGCGGCCAAGGCGGCGGCCAAGGCCTAGGGATTGACCAGGTAAACGTCGAAGCGGTGCCGGGGGGTGGTGATGGCGAAATCAGGCGCCGGGCGGCCCGCCAGCGGCGGGGCGGTGGCGGGCCGCTTGCAGACCACCCGCCGACCGGCGCAGTTCCGGGCCAGGCCGAGCAGGGCGGCGGGGTCGCCGTCGTCGTCACCGGCCGCGGCTCGCACCAGGCGCATCTCCTTCTTCACCAGGGCGGTCTTGCTCCGGGGCGGGAACATGGGGTCGAGGTAGATCACCTCCGGCGCCTCGCCGGCCTTGAGTGTGGCCATCAGTTGCAGGCTGTCGGCCGCTTGCAGGGTGAGGCGGCCCGCGATTTCCGAAAGCCGGTGGTCGCGGGCCGCCCGTTGCAGGCCGTCCTCGAGCAGGGCGAAGATGATGGCCGAACGTTCGCAGAGTACCACCTCGCAACCCAGGGCCGCCAGGATGAAGGCGTCCCGGCCCAGGCCGGCGGTGGCGTCGAGGACGCGGGGCGAGTGCCCTGGTTTAAGTCCCACCGCCCGGCCCAGCGGCTGCCTCCGTCCGCCCCCGTGCCGCAGCCGGTAGAGAAAGGCGTCGCTGCCGAAATCGACCCTGACCGTCTCCTCGCGTCCGTCTCGGGCTTCAATCAGTCTTAGGCCCTGGGCGTCGAGGCAGAGTCCCAGGCCGCATGGGGGAATGCTGGGGCTGACAGTCCCGATCCCGGCCTGGGCCAGCCAGACGGAGAGTTCCGTAATCGCCTGGGCCTGGTCGCCGCTTGGGTCGCGGATCCAGATGGTCTTGGGCTGGGGCATGGACGGTTCGGGGTAGATTGGTTAGGGGGGAGGCTGTAGTCTGTAGCTATTCTAACCTGTTGGGCTTCTTGTATACGAGTACTGCATTGATGGTGATGGACGGAAATGAACGTCATATATCGCATCACATACCCGAATGGGAAGATCTATATTGGTCAAGACCGAACGAACAGCATCAACTACTTTGGCAGCGCCTCAAGCGAGCTTATCGCCAAGGATTTTAGTCAAGAACAACGCCGTAGTTTCACAATCACCCGAGACATTTTGTGGGAGTCTGAGGCCGCTTCTCGCACCGAGGTAAACAAAAAAGAAGTTGAGTTCATCTGCCGCTACAGGTCAAATGATCCATCTGTCGGCTACAACCAAACGCCGCCATTCCGAGATAATGGACATAAGTCCTAGCTGTCGTCATTCCGGTGTAAGCCGGAATCCAGCCTTTGTGGCCACTGTCATCTGCCATGGCCCCAGCCTTCGCCGGATAACGGCATGTTCAAGAGCATCGTTAGTTGAAGGCGTAAGCGACAATCTGACGGCAATCGTGGATGAACGAAGTGCCAGGCCTAGTATTTTTCAGTTTCTAACCACCTAGACACCTACAGCCTGTGTCCACCTGCAAGCTCACAAACAAGCCATTAAACCAGATCCCATGCCAAAAATCGATCCCAAGCTGATCGGCTTCGACATCGACGGGGTGGTGGCCGACACCGTGGAGGCCTTCCTGCGTCTGGGCCGGGAACGGTACGGCCTTGGCCGGTTCACCCCCAGCCAGATCACCGACTTCGAGGTGGCCAGGTGCCTGCCCGTCGCCCCGGAGGTCATCGACGCCATCTTTGCTGAATTGTTGGAAAACCCCATCGACGCCGACCTCAAGCCCATGTCCGGGGCGGTGGCGGCCCTGACCGCCCTGGCCCAACGGGCGCCGCTCACCTTCATCACCGCCCGGCCCCTGCGCCAGCCCATCGAGGACTGGCTGCGGCTCATCCTGGGGCGGGAGGTGTTTGCCCCCGCCCGGTTGGTGGCGATGGGCGATCACGACCGCAAGTCCGACTACCTATCGGCCCTGGGCCTGCGCTACTTTGTGGACGACCGGGCCGAGACCTGCCTGGGCTTGCGGCGGCAGGGCTTTTCGCCCATCGTCTTCAGCCAGCCTTGGAACCAGGGCCGGCACGACCTGCCGACGGTGGCCTCCTGGCCCGAGATCGAGGCCCTGTGGTCGTGATCTGCCCCGGTTGCGGACGGGAGCTGCCCCGGCCCCGGAACCCGGTGCCGACGGTGGACATCATCATCCAGATGTCCGGGGGGGTGGTGCTGATCAAGCGGCGTAACCCGCCCTACGGCTGGGCCCTGCCCGGCGGCTTCGTCGATTACGGCGAGACGCTAGAAGAGGCGGCCCGGCGCGAGGCCCTGGAGGAGACCGGGCTTGCGGTTCGGCTTATCCGCCAGTTCCACACCTACTCCGACCCCCGCCGCGACGCCCGCCTGCACACCATCTCCACCATCTTCATTGCCACCGCCAGCGGTGAACCCAGGGGCGCGGACGACGCCCTGGAGGCCAGGGTTTTTACCCTGGATAAGCTGCCCGAGCTGGCCTTCGATCACCAGGGTATCCTGGCCGACTTCCGCCAGGCCGAGGCCAGATGACCAGAGCTGGCGGGGCGGCCACCCCCTTGATTGAGGTCAGCGGGCTGGAGAAGCGCTACGGCGAGCTGGTGGCGGTGGCTGGGGTGTCGTTTACCATCGGCGAGGGCGAGATCTTCGGCCTGCTCGGCCCCAACGGGGCGGGCAAGAGCACCATCATCCGGATGATGACCACCCTCACCCAGCCCGACGCCGGCGAGTGCCGGATCGACGGCCTGGACGTGGTGCAGGACCGTCTGGCGCTCAAGGCCCTAATCGGGGTGGTGCCCCAGGAGAACAACCTGGATCGGGAGCTGAGCGCCTGGGAGAACCTCGACCTCTACGCCCGGCTGCACCGGGTACCGGAGCGGGCGGGCAAGGTCAGGGCGGCCCTGGCGGCGGTGGATCTGCTGGATCGAGCCGACGGCCTGGCGGGTCGCTTCTCCGGCGGCATGAAACGCCGGCTCCTGATCGCCCGGGCCCTGCTCGCCGACCCCAAGGCGCTCTTCCTGGACGAGCCCTCCATCGGCCTGGACCCCCAGATCCGCCGTCAGCTCTGGGATGTCATCCGCCAGGCCCGGATCCGGCGCAAGTCGGTGCTGCTCACCACCCACTACATCGAGGAGGCCGAGGCCCTCTGCGACCGGGTGGGCATCCTGGCCAGGGGCCGGCTGATCGCCCTGGGCACGGTGCCCGAACTGCAAGAGCGGGTGGGGGCCTACGTGATGGAGCACATCGACTCCGAAGGCCGGCTCATCCAGAAACCGGCCCGCAGCCGGGAGGAGGCCCACGCCCTGGCCCAGGGGGCGGGCAACGGCGCGGTCACCGTCCGGCGCAGCAACCTGGAAGACGTCTTCATCCAACTGACCGGAGAACGTATATAAATGACCTCGCCGCTGTGGTATCCCGTCTTCCTGCGCGAGATGCTGCTCTTTCGCCGCAAGCTCTTGAAGGTGGGCTACGTCTTCTCGGCCATGGTCACCCCCATCATCTACCTCCTGGTCTTCGGCTACGGGCTGGGCCGCAGCGTGCGGCTAAACGGCGGCGACTACCTGTCCTTTCTCATCCCAGGCCTGGTGGCCATGAGCTCGATGAACAACTCCTACTCCTGGGTGGCCAGCGCCTTAAACTTAAACCGCCTCTACTTCAAGACCTTCCAGGTACTGGTGCAGGCCCCTATCCCGTCCTCGGCCATCATGCTGGGCGAGGTGCTGGCCGGGATGGTCAAGGGCCTCTTCGCCTCCCTGCTCATCATCCTGGTGGGCTTCATCTCCCCGGCCCACTTCCACCTCTCGCCCCTCTTTCTCCTGGCCCTGCTCCTGAACTGCTTCATGTTCGCCTCCCTGGGGGTGATCACCGGCATGTTGACCAAGAGCCATGAGGACACCTCGACCTACAACAACTTCTTCATCATGCCCATGTCCTTCTTCAGCGGCACCTTCTTCCCCATTGACAAGATGCCGATGGCGGTGCAGGTGGTCATCCGGGCCTTGCCTCTCACCCACACCAATCTGGTGATTCGGTCGCACGGTTGGGATGGCCGGACGCTGATCTCCCTGCTGGCGATGGCCGCCTACGGCCTGGTATTTTTCGCGGTGGGCTCACGGATGATCCGTCGTTACAGCGAGTAGGGAGGCGAAGCGCTGGCCTTTCCGGTGATCGCGGTTAGCGGGGCCGCCGCGACGGGCTTACGGTGGCAGAGTTAGCCGGTGAATATGGCGATCCACAATGTGTTTAGCGTGCTTGATTGCAAGACCTGACCTCAAAAAGGTTCACTTTGCCCTCTGCGGAGGCGGGGATCGAAAAGAGTTATGAGGGTACGAAAACACGCTGACCGGCCTGC
>JAJYJA010000170.1 GCA_021789795.1 Deltaproteobacteria bacterium
GTGCCGCAGAATTGGCATCTACTGGGAACCGTAACTATTCAGCCGCGCCCCAGATGCGCGAAACCCAGCCGGCGAGCTATACTTTTTGGTATGTGAGCCGGCTGGTGACAAAGCAGATGGGGTGCGGTTGGATAGTTACCGGCAAGATAGCATATCCCAGGGCAAAGTGCAACTCAATTGCTGGCCGACGGGGGTGGGTATCAGTACGCACCTGGGGGCTGGACGAAGGTTAAGTTGGCATTAACATGCTGTAATAATTAAATTTAATCCGAAGCAAAAAGTGGCGCCGATTTTTTGTTTGCTCGTTGTGCTTTTCGTGCAAATCGATTACATTTGCGCCTTCGTTGAAACGGGGTGGCGCTGCCAGTACCTAGGGAAATTCTATGGTTGGGCGTCGCGACTCCAGGGAGTGTTTTTGGCAAATGCTAAACAAATCAAGGAGGTAGGAAGCAATGGCTGAGGAGAATCATCAACACCACCATCGTGGCCCCTGGGGGCACCTAGTGCGGGGGATGTGGCGGTCGCCGCTGGGTATTCTGGGCGTCGTGCTGACCACGGTGAGCGCCACCCTGATGTTCCTGGGGCTGATCGTCGAGGTCTTTGGGCTCACCGACAACATCTATGTGCCGATCCTGGCCTTCATGATCTTGCCTGGCGGGCTGATCACCGGGCTGATCCTCATCCCCCTGGCCGCCTATCTTCGGCGTCGGCAGTGGTACAAGTACGGCATCGCCAAGGATCACCTGCAGATCAACCTGAGCGATCACCGGCATCGCCGGATGGTCATCTGGTTCACGGTGCTGACGGTAATGTTCTTCTCCCTGCTGGTGGTGATCGGCTACGAGGGGTATGAGTTCTCGGATTCGCCCTTCTTCTGCGGCCGGGTCTGCCACAAGGTCATGGCCCCGGAGTACACCGTGTATCAGCGTTCGCCGCATGCCAAGGTGGCCTGTATCGAGTGCCATATCGGCCCCGGCGCCCAGTGGTTCGTGCGGGCCAAGATCTCGGGTCTCCGGCAGGTGCTGGCGGTGATGACCAACAGCTACAGTCGCCCCATCCCGGCCCCGGTCGAACACCTCCGTCCGGCCCGCGACACCTGCGAGCAGTGCCATTGGCCGGACAAGTTCTCCGGTAAGAAGGTCAAGACCTTCATCCACTTCACCAACGACAACCAGACCACCCCGGAGAAGGTGGACATCGCCTTGCACATCGGGGGTCGCAACCCGGTGACCGGCGAGTTTGAGGGCATTCACTGGCACGTCAGCAAGAACGTCAAGGTCCGCTACCTGGCCATCGACAAGAAGCGGCTGCATATCGCCAAGGTCAAGATCACCCGGCCGGACGGCAGCACCGACGAGTTCGTGAAGAAAGACATGAAGATCCCCGCCGACATCAACCAGTCCGAGACCGGCGAGGACTCCGGTTGGCGGACCATGGACTGCATCGACTGCCACAACCGGCCTACCCACACCTACGACCTGCCCGAGGATCGGGTGGACTTCGGCCTGCTGAGCAAGAAGATCAACCCCGAGATCATCGGCATCCGCGAGGACAGCCTGGCGGTGCTGAAGGCCGACTACAACACCCGCGACGAGGCCCGGGCCCAGATGACCAACCGGTTGATCGAGTTGCAGACCAACCGGCACGGCATCGACTACGTCAAGCGTTACGACGCCGACTTGCGGAAGGCGGGAGCCTACCTGCTGGATGCCTACCTGGGCAACGTCTGGCCCAACATGAACATCAAGTGGGGCACCTATGGCTCGCATATCGGCCATCAGCGGTCCGACGAGGGCTGGGGCTGCTGGCGCTGTCACGACGATGAGCACGCCGACGCCGCTGGCAAGACCATTCCCCAGAACTGCGACCTGTGCCACGACGAGCCGAAATAACCCTCGTTGTCGTAACAGGGTAGCAACAAAAACCCCCGTGCCGCGATCAGTCGGCACGGGGGTTTTTGTTGCGTGGCCGCTCTCGCTATCTATAACATCCTGGCCAACCCGGCGCGCAGGGTGTGCAGACGGTCGGTCAGGATGTCCGTCGAGGCCTCCCCGCCTTCTTCGAGTTGGCGCGCCTGTTCGCCAAGTTCGTTTTGTCCCATGGTCATCAGCAACCCTTTGAGGGCGTGGGCCGCCAGGCTCAAGGTGGCGATGTCGCCCCCCTGTAGCGCCTGCTCCATCTCGTTTAAGTGCTTGCTCAGGGAGTGGGTGGCGGTGGCCAGCAGCTTGTCTATCTTGTCATCCGGCAGGTGGTAGGCTTGGGCGAGATGGCGCCGCAGGTCGGCGGGATCCGTCGGCGTGGTGGGTGGCCTCTTTTCCTCAACCGTTTTTTCCGCCGGCGGGAACTGGGCGGTCGGGACGCAGAGCCGCTGCATGGCCAGCATGATCTCGTTGGGCTGGAATGGTTTGGTGACGTAGTCGTCCATGCCCGAGGCCAGGCACATCTTCCGGTCGTCGGACATGGCGTGGGCGGTCATGGCGATAATCGGTAGATGTCCGCCGGCCAGGCGCTGGTTGAGTCGCGTCAACAGCTCTCCGCCCACGCCGCTGGCTAACTGGCCGCCGTTTTCGCATTGCCGGACGATCCGGGCGAGGGAGCAGCCGTCCATCACCGGCATGGAGACATCCGTAATCAGCACGTTGAAATTATCCCGCGCCAGCCAGTCCAGGGCCTGGCGGCCATTTTCCGCCGTGCTTACCCGATGGCCGCCTTGGCTCAGAATGATCTGGGCCAGATCGCGGTTGGTCTGGTTGTCCTCCACCAGCAGGATATGCTGGGCGGCGAGGGGGGCGGGCGAGGCGGGGGTGGTCGGTTGTGCGCCAGTTCTCAGGCGCAGCGCCATCTCCAGCGTCTGGCGGAGGTCGTCATGAATGACCGGCTTGGCCAGTCCCAGGCAGGTGGCGTATGGCTGGCAGGTGGTGACCTCCAGGTCGGCGTTGGCAGGCAGCATCAGGATGGCCACGGTGCCGGCTTGGAGCAACGGCGCGGCCTGGCGGAGCAGTTCCCGACCACTGACGGTTGGCATCTCGTCGTCGATGATTACGATCTGGTAGGGGCGGCTATCCCTGATCGTCCTTTCCAGTTTGTTGATGGCCTCGGGGCCGCTTGCCGCCTCGTCGGGAGGGGAGGCCCCCCAGGACGTAAGCAGCTCGCCCAGGATAAGGCGGCTGATGGGTTCGTCGTCCACGACCAGAATGGCTGGCGGCGCCTCGGGAGTGAACAGGGGCGGCGGGGTGGGCCTGGGCAGGTCCCTGGAAAGTTGGGCGGTGAAATGGAAGGTGCTGCCCGCGCCGGGGGCGCTTGCTAGCCAGACCTTGCCGCTCATCAGTTCGACTAGACGTTTGACGATGGTCAAGCCTAGGCCGGTGCCGCCGTAGCGCCGTCCGATGCCCACGTCGGCCTGGACGAAACGCTCGAAGATCAGTCCCTGACGTTCGGGGGGGATGCCGATGCCGGTGTCGGCGACCGAGAAGTGGAGCCCCACCTGGTCGTCGTTATCTGCGGCCAGCTCTACCTCCATCAGGATATGGCCCTGTTCGGTGAATTTGATGGCGTTGCCGACCAGGTTGATCAGGATCTGGCGCAGGCGCAGGGCGTCGCCGATCAGGGCGGAGGTGAGACCAGGGGGGACACGGCAGAGCAGTTCGAGGTGCTTTTCGTGGGCCTTGATGGCCAGGGTCTGGGCCACCGCCTCCATCGTCTGCCGCAGATCGAAGGGCCGTTCCTCCAGCTCGATCTTGCCGGCCTCGATTTTCGAGTAGTCCAGGATGTCGTTAATCAGCGCCAGCAGGGCGTTGCCGGCGTCCCGCACCGTATTCAGGTAGCGCCGCTGCACCGGCGTGAGCTGGGTGGCCAGGGCCAGGCCGGTCATGCCGACGATGGCGTTCATGGGGGTGCGGATCTCGTGGCTCATGCAGGCCAGAAAGTCGCTCTTGGCCCGGTTGGCGCGTTCCGCCTCCTCCTTGGCCCGCTTCAGGGCCAGGTGGGTCTCGACCCTGGCCTTGACGATGGGCAGGCTGAAGGGTTTTCTGATATAGTCGACCGCCCCCAGTCGGAGTCCCTCGACCTCGTCTTCGTACCTCGTCTTGGCGGTGATGAAGATCACCGGCAGGTCGCGGGTGGCGGGATCGGCCTTCAGCCTTTGGAGCACCTCGTAGCCGTCCAGGCCCGGCATGACCACGTCGAGCAGGATCAGGTCGGGCCGTTTGTCCGAGGCGATGAGGGCCAGGGCGTCCTCGCCGCGGGTCGCCACCTGGATTCGGTAGCTGCCACCCAGGGTGTCGCCCAGGATGTTGATGTTGGCCAGGGAGTCGTCAACGATCAGGATCTTCTCCTTGGGCAGACGGGGATGGGTCATGGGGTGTCTCCTGACGGCGGTGGGACGGGGGTGTCGGTCACGGCGGGCAGGGATTGGATGATCCCGGCCAGCAGGGGCAGCGCCTCCTTGAAGTTGAAGCGGTTGACCTTGTGGGCGAGTTGCTCAAGCTCTGCCCGCAGGGGGTGTTGCCCCAGTTCGTTCATAAGGCCGCTTAGGTGTTCAGGGGCCTGGAAGTCACTTTGGGCCAGCAGTCGAGACAGCTCGTCCAGCATCACCGCCAGCCGGCCCGGGTCGAGGCCCTTGGCGGTCGATGGGGGCGCGGCGGGCGTGGATAGAGTGTCGATCCCCTTGCTTGCCTCGTGGAGAGCGGTTGCAAACTCGGCGAGCCTCTGGGGGTATTCCACCGTTTGTCGTTCTTGTAGCGCCGTCTCCAGGCGGGCCGCCGCCTGTTGCAACCGCGAGGCGGCGATGTTACCCGCCACCCCCTTGATCGTGTGGGCGATGCGCTGCGCGGTCGGGAGATCCCAGGCGGCGATGGCGTCCGCTATCTCTTGGGCCGTGTGCCGATGATCCCGGTTAAACTCCCTAAGCAGTTTGGCGTACAGGGAACGGTTGCCCTCCAGGTAGCTTAGCCCGGTCTGAAGATCGATGCC
>JAJYJA010000171.1 GCA_021789795.1 Deltaproteobacteria bacterium
TGGTCAAGGCCGCAGACAGCGACGGCAGCCTGATCCAGGCGATCAACGCCAAGACCGGAAGCCACGGGGTGACCGCCCAGGTGACCGCAAGCGGCCAGCTTGTCCTGTCCACCGCCGACGGCCGGCCGATAGCGATAAGCGGCTCGGGCGGCGGCCTGGGTTTTACCGATCAGGAGATGACCACCTTCGGCCTGACCCGCGTCCGCCAACCGGGGCCCTACATCCTGAGTTTCACCGATCACGCCTTGGGGCTTTCCGCCCCCTTCGCCCCGGCCCTGGCCCTGGCCAACCCGATGACCACCGGCATCGACTCCACCCTGACCGCCAATTCGCTGCTGGGCGTAGGCAGCCAGCTCGCCGCCGGCTGGACTGCCGGCGGCGCGATAACCGGGCCGGGGTTAACCGGCGGCATCGCCACCACCTCGTCCTCCACCTTGAACCAGGGCTCGGTGTTGGACGCCGGCTCGCTGCTGGCGGCGGGCTCGACCCTGGGCGGGTCAACCACCCTGGGGGCGGGATTCGCCACCAGCCAAGCCAATATACTTAAAGCCGGCTCGCTGCTGGCCTCCGGCTCGCTGCTGGGCCAGGGCACCTACCTGACCAACGACATTATCTCCACCGGCGGGCCGCTCGCCGCCGGCCAGACCCTGACTGCCGCCGTCACCCTGGCCAGCCCCCTGACCCTGGGCCGCGACCTGATGCTGCAAGGGGCCTCGAACCTGGCCTCGGGATCTTCACTTACGGCAGGCGCTGTCTTGGGTGATCCCTTGACCTTGACTTCCCCCCTGACGGTGAATGAACCTGCCATGACCCTGGCCCCCGGCTCGACCATCGCCAACGGCGGCGGGGCGACCGTGATCGCGCCGGGTTCAACCATCGGCGGCCCGGCCCAGTTGGCGGTCAACGTCAACGTGAGCCAGGCCATGCTGCTGCCGGCGGGCTCCACCCTGCCGGCGGCCTCGGAGTTGGGCCTGGGCTCCACGGTCGGCGGCTCCGCGACCCTGGCCGGCAATCAGACCGCCAGCCAGGACCTGTACCTGGCGGCGGGTTCGGTGATCGCCTCGGGCAGCCTCATCGCGTCCGGCACCTATCTGACCAATCCCCTAAGCACCACCTCCGGGACACTCGTCGCTGGCAGCACCTTGGCCCAAGCCTACCAGACCAGCGGCGTCAATCCCCTGGGCCAGGCCATGACTCTAAGGCAGGGCTCGACCCTGGCCGGAGGATCAACCCTGGCCGAGAGCTCCGTCAACCAGGCCCCGGTGCAACTGGGCCAGGAGACCTCCTTCCGGCTTAACGACCTTGACGTCACGAGCCAGGATCGAGCCGGGCTGGCGGTGGCCATCTCCCAGGCGGCCTGGTCGGATTTGGATTCCATCCGCCGGCAGGCGGCGGCGGTCTCCGATCAGTTGGCCGGGGCGGCCAGCAGCCTGGGCAGCGCCCAAGCGATGGCTGACCACGCCCAATCCCAAATGACGGCGGTGGATTTTGGCGACGAGGCGGCCAACTTCACCCGGATGCAGATGCTGATCCGCACCAGCTCCTTTGCCGTGACTCAAGCCAACGCGGTGCCGGCGAATGTGTTGATGATCATGCAAGGAGGGACGAACAAGGCCACCCAATTTTTCATCATGGCCCTAAACCGCTTTGTCTCGGGGGTAAGCTGAGCCGTCGAGCAAAAATCCCCCCGGCTGTCGTCTCTATTTGCCTTGACAAGCCATAAGCCGCCCTCTATATTACCGATCTTCCTTCAAATGAAAGGCGTGCGACCAAGGGTCAATATTCGCTCCTTTCCGAAACAAACAGCCGGAGTGGTGAAACTGGTAGACGCACGGGACTCAAAATCCCGCGAGGGCAACCTCATGTCGGTTCGATTCCGACCTCCGGCACCAAAGACAATTAGGGCTAAGACCTTATGGATATAAGGGCTTAGCCCTTTTTCTGTTTAGGAGGAGCACAAGATCTATTTGACTTATTCTGACGTCATCTGCTATCATTTGCTAAATTTTTTGGAACAAAAATGGAACAAAAACTGGAAGCAAATAGAGGCAGGTGCCATGGCCAGGATACTTACCAGGAAAGGGAAAAGAAAGACAACATTCACCAGCACTGTACGCGTCAAAGGGTACGACTCAGTGAGCCGTACTTTCGACACCAAAGGAGAGGCCCGTGCTTGGGCAGCGGAAATAGAATCGGATATGAAGGGCCGCCGCTTCAAGGATCCTCGAAAAGCCAATCGCACACTCACTGAGGCTCTGGATCGCTATCTTGATACCGTAACTACTCAAAAAGCCCGCACAACCCAGGAGAGAGAACGGGGCATCGCAAGAAATCTCAAAAAATATATCGGAGAGAATACATTGCTTCCGGACATCTCTCCCTCCGTCGTTGCAACTTACAGAGATCAACGGCTCAAAACGGTATCGGCTTACGCCGTCCGCCTGGAACTAGCCCTTCTCTCTCATCTTTTCGTGAAAGCCTTGAAGGAATGGGAATTGCCATTAGAAAATCCGGTCAATGCGATTGATCGTCCAAAGGCACCCAAGGGCAGGATAATTTTTCTCAAAGAGCATGAAGCGGTGCGTTTGTTGGATGAATGTCAGAAGAGCAGAAACAAGATGCTCTATCCGTATATCCTGGTTTTGCTCCAAACTGGTATGCGACCGAGCGAAGCGGCCGGTTTGCGTTGGAGTCAGATAGATTTAGCGAGTCGCTCTCTGACCTTGCACATAACCAAAAATGAGCCAAGGACTGTTCCGTTGACCAAGGTCGTCGTAGCCGCGCTCCAGAAAATGAGGGATGAAAACGGCGAGATTGACATGGTTTTTTTTGACGGCGAGGGGAAAAGTGAGCGAGCCCAAAACAGGCCCTCTTCCAGGTTCAGGCCCGCCTTTGATCAAGCTCGCGATAGAGCAGGGCTACAGTCTGTGCACATGCACGATCTGCGTCATACAGCTGCCAGCCACATGCTCATGGCTGGCACCGACCTCCGCACCCTAGCTGCGATTCTTGGACATAGCACACTGCAAATGGTGCTGCGCTACACCCATCTCCTCGACGAACACAAACTGAAAGCTGTTGATCGTATCAACTCGCTGGGAGTGCGCAGTCAGCCAACATCTCCCGGCGAGGCTAACGTTTAGCGGACCGAATCAGCCAGCTTGCTCCCCACCTTGAACTTCACCACCTTCTTGGCGGCAATCTTGATGGCCTTGCCGGACTGCGGATTACGGCCTTCCCGGGCGGCCCGCTCGGCGACAGAGAAGGTGCCGAAGCCGACCAGCGTTACCTTGTCCCCGGCGGACATCGCCTCCATGATGGCGTCCATGACACTGTTCAGCGCTTTCTCCGCGACAGCCTTGCTGATATCGCAATCCTTGGCCACCTTTTCTACCAATTCACTTTTGTTCATCGTCCCTTATATGGACGCCTCCCGTTTGGCAAGAGATACTTGATGCTGGCGTTTGAGATCTGGCTGCAGTCTTATATCCGGCCTGTGTTGCAGACCATAAGCCTGCTGGCCCTGATGGAATTCGCCGGGGAAGGCCTCATCTCCTGAGTGTCCTCGAAGGACTAGAGACGATCCAGGTTTACTTCCCCGCGGTCCGACCTGTTCCGCCATCATTCACGCATCAACCTGCGCAACCTTTCAGCTGTCCAACTCCTTCTTTGTTAATTGTTAATCTTTCACGCGGCGCTTCCCGCGTAATCCTTCTTAAACGTACTGTCATGGGCTAATAGTGCCCAGATTGTACGGGCCATTTTGTTGGCTAACGCTACCACCACCGCATTAAGCGGTCGACGCGCCATCAGTTTCTCTAACCAGGGAGTATGCTCTTTTTGGTGCGTTATCACCGATCGTGCTCCGTGGATCAGCAGAGTCCGTAAATATACGTCACCCCGTTTACTGATCCCCAAGAGTTTTACGCGACCGCCCGTGCCACTCTGCCGGGGCACCAAGCCAAGAAAGGCGGCAAACTCTCGACCGCTTTTGAACGTCTTGGCATTACCCATCGTAGCCACCGCCGCCGTGGCGGTGAGCAACCCAACGCCGGGAATCTCCATCAGCTTCTTGCTGGACTTATCTTCCTTCTTCCAAAGCGTCAGTTTCTTTTCTATCTCAGAGATGTCACAGTCCAATGCTTCGATCCGCTTGAGCTGTTGGCGTATCGCATCAATGAACATTACCGATAGCCTGCCGTCTAACAGCGGGAGCTCCTCCACGATCCTGGCCATCCCTTTTTGACGGCCTTGCGGTAGATCAATCCCAAATTCATAGAGCAAGCCCCTCAATTGATTAATTTGCATCGACCGCATTTTGACCAGCTGTTCTCGCATCCGATGCAAGGTTAACACGCTTTGCTGCTCTTCCGTCTTGAGCGCCACAAATTTCATCCCCGGACGCTGCGCAGTCTCCCAAATTGCGTGAGCGTCAGCCACATCAGTTTTATTGCTTTTTACAAAAGGGCGGACAAACTGACCGGCAATCAGACGGACTTCGTGTCCCATGGCCACCAACTTACGGCCCCAGTAGTGCGCGCTGCCACATGCTTCCATGGCGATGATAGCCGGTTCCCGGTTAGCAAAAAACTCAGCTACCTGGTCTCGTTTCAGCTGACGTCGACAAATTTCACCCGTTTCCATGTTAACCCAGTGTAGTTGAAACACACGCTTTGCCAAATCCAACCCAAATAGTGTAACATTCATCATGAGCCCTCCTTGCCGTTAGTGGTTGCTTGAAACGCTACTACTACCACTTTGGCACATTGATGCCGTCAGGTACAGCGAGGGCTCAACTCTTTATCCCATGGCTTCCCCTTCAGGCAAGGTGGGAGGCGTCCATTTCATCTCCTGATCGAATTTATTGAAAGATTCATGCCGACCTCATTCTCAGCTGAGATAGCAAAACACGGCCCGTCTGGC
>JAJYJA010000172.1 GCA_021789795.1 Deltaproteobacteria bacterium
TCTTGGCATTGATCGCCTGGATCAGGCTGCCGTCGCTATCTGCGGCCTTGACCACCACCTGGCCGATCAGCACCCCGTTGACGCTAAAATTGGTGGTGCTGCTGCCGGCGGTGATCGCCCCGGCGGAGGTGGATTGCACCAGGGCCTGGGCGGTGATGCCGGTGGCGGCGGAATAGGCGTTGATCGCCTGGGCCAGGGCGCCCATGCCGTTTGCCGGGTTGTTGGCGTAGGCCAGCTGGACGGAATTGATCCGGATCGCCTCGCCGTTGCCCTGAGCGGTGAGCGTGAAATCGGCCTGGCCGCCCACCGGGCTACTGATGGTCAGCTCGCCGGCCTGCAACTGTCCGATCTGGTAAGAGCCGGCGGCGGGCAGGGTCAGGGAGAGGGTCTGGCCGGCGAGGGCGCCGAGCTGTAACTCCTTGTGGGAGTAAGAGCCGCGCAGTAGGGGAACGTCGTGGTAGCTGGCCTGGCTGGTGAGATGATCCACCTCTCCCACCAGCTTGGTGATGTCGGCCTGGAGGAGCAGCCGGGTGGCGTCACTCGTCCCGGCTTGGGCCGCCGTCTGGGCCTTGGTCTGAATCTCACCGATCAGGCCCAGGGCGGTGGCCAGGGTATTGTCCACCACCTGCAGGGCGGCGATGCCGTCGTTGGCGTTCTTGGCCGCCTGGCCCAGGCTGGCGGACTGACTGCCCTGGTCGCTGGCCAGGCTGACCGTCACCGGGTCGTCGGCGGATTGATTGATCCGCAGGCCGGAGGAGAGCTGCCGCACCGAGGCCGACAGGAAGAAGACGTTGTCGGTGAAGTTCTGGCGGGCAACCTCACCGCTGGGATTGGTGTTGAGGGTGATGCTCATGGCGTCGCCTCCCCAGATAGTCTAGTCGGCACGGGATATTTGCGCAAACTATTTCGATTTTTGCCAGGAAACGGACAGTCGGAAGCCGATGGTGTTTGACCAGGTGTCCACCGGCTCGACCCGCCGGTGACAGGCGGCGATCACCCCCTCGGAGCGCCAGCTCCCGCCCTTGAGGATGAACCCCTCCCTCTCTCCCGGCAGGGCGGGCATGACCCACTCGTGGACGTTGCCCAGCAGGTCGCGGATACCGAAGGGACTCAAGCCCGCCCGACCGTGGGCGCTAACCTCCGTGGTGCCTCCCTGGCCAGAGGAGGCGAAATTGCCCCGGCGTCCATCCTCCCAGGCCGTGCCCCAGGGGTAGGGCCGGCCATCCGGGCCGCGGGCCGCGGCCTCCCACTCCGCCTCGCTGGGCAGCCGTTTGCCGGCCCAGGCGGCGAAGGCCAGGGCGTCCCGGCGGCTGACCTGCACCACCGGGTGGTAGTGTTTGCCCTCCAGATGGCTGCCAGGGCCGGCGGGATGCCGCCAGTTCGCCCCCACCGTCCGGCGGGCCAAGGCGGCCAAGGGGTCGATGGTGAAGGTGACGAGGCCGGTGGCCTCATCGCGTCCCGAACGCCAGCGGCCCTCGCACACCAGGCCGTAGCCCTCCCGCTCCGCATCGGTCAGGTAGCCGGTCTCCCGGACGAAGAGGTCGAAGAGGTCGTTGGTCACCGGATACTGGCCGAGATAGAAGGCCTTGACCTCGATCCGTCTCGCCAACGGCTCGCGGCAGCCAGCGGCCTCCCCCCCCAGGAGGTACTCGCCCGCCGGGATGCCGACAAACTTAGGGGTGAAACGGGCCAGCAACTGGCTGACCAGGCCCTCCTCCGATTCGAGCATCACCTCCGGTTCCTCTTGGGCCGCCGTCTCGGGGTCAAGGTATTTGGAGAGCACCTCCAGCAACCGTAAGGGCGGGGCAGGGTTTTCATTCTCCAGGCTGCCGCCGCCCGTGGCCGTTCCCGCCGCCGAACCGGCATCCCCGCCGCCCTCCGCTCCTCCCGCCGCCTCGGGAGGGGCGGCTACTTCCCCCTCGGGCCCGGCCACGAGTTCGGTCAGCAGCTCCTCCTCGATCTCGACAATCGGCCCCGGTCCAGGCCCCGGCTCGGACTCCGCCCCCGCCGATCCCGTGGGCGTCAGGGCTTCGTCCGCCGCCTCGGGAGGGGCGGCCACTTCCTCCTCGGGCCCGGCCACGAGTTCGGTCAGTAGCTCCTCCTCAATTTCGACGATTTCCCCCCCAGCCGTCTCCCCCGCCGACGCCGGGGGCGTCAGGGATTCGTCCGCCGGCGATAAGACCTTTACCCCACTAGCCAATTCCGTCCCTTTGCCTCCCACCGAGGCACCATCCACCCCGGCGCCGGCACCCAGCCCGGCGAGCAATCGGTCTTTTTCCGCCAGCGCCGTTTGCAACTCGGCGATCAACCCCTGGGCCTGCTCTAGGCGTTGGAACAGCTCCCGCAGACCCAGGGCGCCCCGCTCATCGCCCAGCTCGGGGAAGGCCCGTTTGAAGGCGGAGAACATCTCCGCCAGGCGGCCTCCTTCCTGGCCTCCCACCCCCAATTTTTCCAGCAGGGAATTTTTTTGTTCCTCCGAAATCTCAAACCGGTTCGTCCGGCCAATGACCACCCCCTCCGGGTTCAGGCCCTGGGCCGCAAGTCCCTTCAGCGACCGGTTAAGGGCCGACTTGAGGCTGCTTAAACCCTTGCGCCGGGAGGGGAGGGCCTCGCGGTCATCAAGACCCCAGAGCTCGGCGATCAGGGCCTCGACGGGGATGCCGTCCGGACTCTGGTCGCTGGCGGCGACGAACTGGCGGCGAAGGACGGCCACCAGCTTGGCCTTTAAGGTGCCGGGGGCCAGGGCCAGGTTAGCGACGGCGGTATCGACCCCGTCTGTGGTCAACAGGTTGGGCATGGGAGGAAGATTTGCGGCACGGGTAAAATTTTTCTTCGTTAACTGGTCATAATTATACTATATTCGTAGCTAAACCACAGCGGGTAAAAAAAACGGCGGAAGGGCATGAGCAAACCGATAATCGTGGCCGATTCGGAGGCCAAGGCGGAATTCATCAGCTTGCATCTGGAGGGTGGGGCCAGCAGCGCCGTCTGCCCGGCAGGGCCACTGGTTGGACTCTCGCCGTCCCGCCTGGAGCCGGCGGACAGGCCCGTCTTCGCGCCCCTCCCCTCCGGCTCCGGCCTGCTTGCCAAACTGGCGGGCCAGGAGGGAGAGGTGATTCTGGCCTTAGACAGCCACGCCCAGGCCGAATTTCTCTGCTGGCGGATCAAGGGTTACCTCGTGCAGCAGGGAATGGCCCCGGAGCGCATCCGCCGCCTGCGGCCCGCGGCCCTGACCCCGGAGGCCCTGGCCGCCGCCCAAGCCGGCATGGGTCAGGTGGACGAAAAGGCGGGCCAGGCCGCCTGGTGCCGCCAGCTCTTCGACGAGCGTCTGGCCCGACACCTGGTGCGGCTGATCGGCTCAAGCAGCGGCCCCGGCGCTCTGCCCCTCAACCACCACTGCCTAAGCATCCTCTTTCTGCTCACCGAGCACGAACGAGAACGGCAGCGGGGCCAATCGCTCCCGGTCTGGCGGCTCAGAGCCGGGTTGTCAACCGGAGAATCGCCCTTTGACGCCTGGCTTGTCCATGGGCCGGGCGGGCTGGCCGGAGGTCTGATCCGCGACGAGACCACCGTCCGGGCTCTGCGCCAGCAGTTGGCCTCGGGATCGCTGTTGGTCGAGGAGGTACGCCGGACGCCGTTGTCCCTCCCCGCCCCCCGGCCTTACCACTTGGCTTCCCTCATCCCCGAGGCCCACGATCGCCTGGACCTCAGCCCAAACGAGACTATCGCCATCCTCGCCCGGCTGTTTGAGGGCGGAGAGATTAACGGCCAATGGCGCGGACTTATCCTCTATCCCGGCCAGGGCGCCGAACACCTCACCCATTCGGTAATCACCCGACTGCGCGAGCGACTGGCCGCCGCCCTCGGGCCGCAGTTCTTGGACGAGGCCCCAGGCGGGCCGGAGCCAGGGATGATCCTGCCCGCCTGGCCAGAGTTGGAGGGCCAAGAGCTCAGCCCCCCGCTCGCCCCCAAGGAGGCGGCGCTCTACGACTTGATCCTCGGGCGGGTCAGGCAAGGCCAGCTACGGCCCGCCACCGGCGACACCCTCACCGTCTCCTGCCGGGCGGAGAACGGTTGCCTCTTCGAGGCCCGTTTCCAGAGTCTTCGCTCCCCAGGCTTTCTGGCCCTCGCTTCCGAGAGCCCGCCGGGGCTTACCCCCCCGCCCGCCGAACTGCCGGCCAAGGGGCAGCGATTCAAGGCCAGCCTGGCGATGTTCACCCCGGAGCCGGTCGCCCCCGCCCCCTGCACCCTGGACGGCCTACTCCGGGAGCTGGCCGATTTCTCCATCCCCGCCGATCTGACCACTCTGGGCCTGCTCGGACGTCTGCTGGCGGCCGGCTATGCCCGGATACTCCAGGGCGGCGCGCTGGCGGCGGGCAGCCAGGCCATGACGGTGGTCGCCATCGTCAACCAGGCCTTTCCCCGAATGCCGGGGATAAACCTCGCGGCCTACCTCGAACAGACGGTGACCGAGGTCATCTCCAGGCGCAAGTCCCTGGCCGCCGCCCTAACCCAGTTCGATCAGACCATGATGCTGCACGGCAAGGTGCGGCTCAAGCCCAAGGTGCCGCTAAAACTCCGGCCCCGGGCCAGCGCCTCCACCATCATCAAACAGCCGGAGACCCCAGCCGCCTCGCACCGCCCTGGCCCCGAGGCCGAACCGCCAGCGGCGACGGCGCCCCCTCCCCAGGCCGAGGAGAGGGGGCCGGCGCTTGAGGCGCCGGAGGTCGTTTCCCCGCTGGAGACGGAACCAGGGCCACTGCCGCCTATCCTGGCGGACGAGGGCTTGCCCGCCGAAGAGCCGGTGGTGGAGGCGGAGGGCGACCCTCGCCCCTTTACCGAACCCGACCGGCCGGAGCCGGCGGGACCGACGGAGGCGAGCGAGCCGGAAAATGCCCCGGCCTGGGCCTCTGACTTACAG
>JAJYJA010000013.1 GCA_021789795.1 Deltaproteobacteria bacterium
CTAAGCAAAAGGGCCGATATACAAGGCGCGGGGTGTGTTTGGCGAGTGAGGCCATACAGATGGTATGCCGAACGAGCCAAACCGCCACGCGCCGCAGTAGATCGGTCTTTTTGCGACGCCATCAAAGGATAGCCGTCGTCTACCTCTTGACGAGATCATCAAACTCAACTCACTAAAAAAAGGAACAAATGAGATGAATATCGGATGGACAACCGTGGAGAGCGCTGCGGATGCCGAGCGGCTGGCCAGGGAACTTATCGAGGCGCGGCTGGCGGTTTGCGTGCAGGTCGATGGGCCGGTGCGCAGCTACTACTGGTGGGAGGACGAACTGGCCTCGGCCAAGGAGTTCCGGCTGACCGTCAAGTTCCTGCCCGAAAACACCGAGCGGCTGGAGACCTGGCTTAACCAGCATCACCCCTACGAGGTGCCGGAGTGGGTGACGGTGGAGGCCGATCGGGTGCATCCCGCCTACCGCCGCTGGGCCGAGGGCGGGCTGCAACCGGCCTCGGTCAAGAACAAGCCCAAGAAGGACGTCCTGCGCCTGAGCAAGATGGCCCGCAACTACCTGCGCAAGCACATGTACCAGGAGGCGGAGGCGGTCTTCCAGGAGGCCTTGAACATGGACCCGCAAAACGCCTACCTGCTGGTGGGCCTGGGCGACACCACCCGGGAGATGAAGCGCTACGACGAGTCCATCGCCTACTACGAGCGGGTGCTGGAGTTCGATCCGATCAACGTCTTCGCCCTGCGCGGCATCGGCGACTCCTACCGGGGCATCCTGCAACACAAGCGGGCCATCCCCTACTGGATGCGCTATCTGGACTGCAACAAGGACGACATCTACGTCATGGTGCGTCTGGCCGAGTCGTTCAACAAAACCGGCAATTTCGAAAAGGCGGAGGACTTCTACCTCCGGGCGCTGAAGGTCAACGGCGAGGACAAGTACGCCCTCTTGGGGATCGGCAGCCTGTACTACAAGGTGGAGAACGACGACAAGGCCCTGGAATACTTCGACAAGCTCCTGAGCCTCGATCGCGGCTACGTGGCGGTGCTGACCATGGTCGGCAACATCTACCGCCGCCGCAAGGAGTACGCCAAGGCGGCGGAGTACTACGAGCAGGCCACCAACCTCGACGCCTGGAACACCTTCGCCCTCTACGGCCTGGGGGACTGCCAGCGTGGCCTGGAGAACCTGGATCAGGCGGTGTTCTGGTGGTCGAAGATCCTGGAGAGCGAGCCCCACAACCAGGACCTCCTGACCAGGGTGGGCGACGCCCTGCTCAACCTGGAACGTCTGGACAAGTCGCTTGAGTACTACATGCGCAGCCTGCAGGTCGGCTTCGATCTCTACGCCCTCCTGGGCATGTCGCGTCTGTACCGCAGCCAGAAAAACTGGCGGGAGGCGGAGCGGGCCTGCCTGCAGATACTGGAACGGGTGCCGGGACATCCGCGCACCCTAAACGAACTGATGCAGGTCTATGAGGCCCAGGGCCGGAACGACAAGGCCAGGGAGATCGCCGCCCAGCTTGAGGCCCTGGCCGCCCCGAGGCCGGGGGACGATTGAGCGGGCCTCGCCGTTACTGGGAGATTGACTGCCTGCGGGGCCTGGCGGTCGGACTGATGCTGGTTTCAAACTTCCTCTTCGACCTGTTCTTCTTCGCGGGCCGGAGACAGTGCGAGTCCGCGGGGCTCGACTGGTTCGCCCGCCTGGTGGCCGGGCTGTTCATCTTGGTGGCCGGGCTTTCGCTGACCATCAGCCGGGCCCGGGGGGCGGACTTCCCCCACTTCCTTGGCCGGGGGCTCAAGCTTATCGGCCTGGGCCTGCTGATCAGCCTGGCCACCTGGCTGGTGGCGGGCGATCAGATGGTGGTCTTCGGTGTCCTGCACCTGATCGGCCTGGGCACCATCCTGGCCTGGCCCCTGCTCGACCACCCCTGGCCGAGCCTGGGGGCGGGGATCGCCATCCTGCTCCTGACCCCGTTTGCCCGCCGCACCCTCCTGGTTCACCCCTGGTTTTTGTGGCTGGGGCTGCGGACGCCCAACTTCGCCAGCGTCGATTACACCCCCCTCATTCCCTGGCTGGGGCCGCTGCTGCTCGGCATCTTCCTGGGCCGGCGCCTCTACCCCGCCGGCCAGCGGCGCTGGCCGCTGCTCGGCGACGCCCCCCCTGGTCGACTCCGTCTGCTTGCGGCCAGCGGCCGCCACTCCCTGCTCATCTACCTCAGCCACCAGCCGCTCTTCCTGTCTGCCCTCTTCCTGGCCCGCCGCTGGGGCTGGCTATGACCGACCCCGCCACCGCCATCACCCTTCCCGGAGAATACCAGGATCTGGCCCAGGCCGAGCTGCGCTCCCTGGTGCTGCTGTCGGTCAACATCAGCCACCGGCTGCTCGCCGGGCCGAACGGCTGGCAACTGGAGGTGGCGGCGGCGGAACGGGAGGCGGCCCAGCGGCAACTGGCGGCCTTCGAGGAGGAAAACCGGCACTGGCCGCCCCCCCTGGCCGACCCGCCGGCCATGAGCCCTGGTCAAGGCTGGTGGGTGATGACCATGCTGGCCGGCCTGGTGGCCCTGCACGGTCTGACCGGGGCCTGGGCTGACGACAGCCCCTGGTTTCAGCGGGGGATGGTGGACGGGGGCCTGGTGCTTAGAGGGGGCGAGTGGTGGCGGGTGGCGACCGGGCTCACCCTGCACGCCGACGTCAGCCACCTCACGGGCAACGTCGCCCTGGGGGGGCTGGCCCTGTATTACCTGGCCGCCCGGGTAGGCGGGGGGGCGGCCTGCTTCCTGGCCCTGGCCACCGGCGGCCTGGCCAACTACGCCAACGTCCTCGCCCAGGGGACGCAACACCGGTTCATCGGCTTCTCCAGCGCCGTCTTCGGGGTCATCGGCTGCCTGTGCGGGATCAGGATGCGGGACGGACTGCCCTTCCGCGCCCTGCTCCTCCCCCTGGGCGCCGGCCTCAGCCTCCTGGCCATGCTGGGCACCGAGGGGGTCAAGACCGATGTCGGCGCCCACCTCTGGGGCCTGGGGATCGGGGCGGTGGCCGGACTCTGCTGGCGTCTTTCGGCCAGCGGCGCGGATTCCCGGCCCTGGCAACTGGGGCTGGGCCTTGGCAGCTTGACCCTGATGGTGGCCTGCTGGCTCCTCGCCTGGCGCTGACTTCCGTAACCCCTCCCCGCTGGTCTGGGCCGGGGAGGCAACAGCTTCGGTCGGGCAGAGAGGCCATCACTTTTTGCCGGAGGGGACATTTTTTAGCTGGCCAGTTGAGAAAAAAGTATTAAATTGAATTTTCCCTTATTGGGAGGAGCCCTCACCAAAAAATCGCTCACAGGCAGAGCCCGCCCGGCCCCAGCGGGGCTCACGCCTGTCAACCTCAAACGATCAGCGCCAGGCACGGCGCCGTATTCAGCTAGGAATATCCCCCTCATGGAAAACAAAAAAGGCAACCGCCTCTGGAATTTTTTCGCCTCGGTAAAGCTCGCCCTCTTCACCATCTTCGTGCTGGCCATCGCCTCCATCATCGGCACCATCGTGCCCCAGAAGGAAGACGCGGCCCGCTACGTCGAGCTTTACGGGGCGAACGTCGCCCACTTCTTCCAGCTCTTGAGCATCCAGGACATGTACAACTCCTGGTGGTTCACCTCCCTGCTCATCCTGTTTTCCTTAAACCTGATCGTCTGCACCATCGAGCGGCTGCCCCACATCTGGAAGGTGGTGGTGCAGGACAACCTGGCCGCCACCAGCGTTGACCGGCTGCGCAAGATGGCCATGCGCCACGACTTCCAAGGCCAGCTTACGGGCGAACCGGCGCTCGAGTCGGTGCGGCGGGCGATGCGCGACGCCGGCTGGCGGCCCAGCCAGACCGAGAAGGAGGGCGGTACCCTGCTCTTCGCCCAGAAGGGGGCCTGGACCCGGCTGGGGGTGATCGTGGTGCACGTCAGCATCCTGGTCATCTTCACCGGCGCCCTGATCGGCTCCTTCTACGGCTACAAGGCCAGCGTGATGATCCCCGAGGGCGGCTCCGTCGATCAGGTCTATCAGTCAAACAACCAGCACACCCCCATTCCCCTGGGATTCACGGTGCGCTGCGACGATTTCAAGCTGAAATACTACGACAGCGGCATGCCCAAGGAGTACCGCTCGCTGCTGACGGTGGTGAAGGACGGCCAGGAGGCGTACCAGAAGTCGATCGTGGTCAACGACCCGATGCAGTACGGCGGGCTGACCTTCTACCAGTCGAGCTTCCAGCCCATGGACGGCCAGTTCAGCGTCCAGATCACCAACGACAAGGATAAGGCCAGCCAGAAATTCGTCATCTATCCCCGCCAGGAAAACAAGTGGCCGGAGGAGAAGGTCAGTTTCGGGATCGTGGACATGTCCGGCCCCGACATGATGCAGCGCTACCAGTACAAGATCTGGTTCTCGGACGGCAAGTCGAGCCCCTCCGAGTTCTGGATCAACCAGGGCGGCACGGCGCGCATCAAGCGGGCCGACGCCACCTACGTCCTCATCGCCAATCCTCGGTATGCCACCGGCCTGCAAGTGGTCAAGGACCCGGGGGTATGGACGGTGTACAGCGGCTGCATCATGATGATCTTGGGCTTGATCGTCATCTTCTTTATGGCGCACCGCCGGGTATGGGTGTTCGTCTCTAACGACGGCAAGAAGACCAACGTATTGTTGAGCGGGATGAGCAACAAGAACAAGCTCGGGTTCGAGAGGGACATGGAATCCATCTGCAACCGCATGGAAGAGGTGGCGCAGCTCACGGCCCCGGCCAAGTAATCTCCGGCGTTAATCCATCAACAACCATCCAATCGTCCTTACCAAAACAGAAGGAACGCCTCCCATGAACAGCAGTCAGCTCCTAGGTTTCACCACCTTCGCCTATCTCTTTGCCTCCATCCTCTACATCGCCATCTTCGTCTTCCGGGCGGAGCGGATCGGCATCGTCGCCTCGCTGGTCACCCTGGTCTCCTTCCTGGCCCAGACCACCGGCATTGTCCTGCGCTGGGTGGAATCCTACAAGATGGGCTTCGGCCACGCCCCCCTGTCCAACATGTACGAGTCCCTGGTGTTCTTCTCCTGGGCCACCGCCATCTTCTACCTGTGGCTGGAGTGGCGGTTCAAGAACCGGACCATCGGCGCCTTCGCGGTGCCCTTCGCCTTCCTGAGCATGGCCTACGCCTCCTTCGGCTCGCAGATCGACTCCGAGATCAAGCCCCTGGTGCCGGCCCTGCAAAGCAACTGGCTCATCGCCCACGTGGTGACCTGCTTCATCGGCTACGCCGCCTTCGCGGTCGCCGGCGGCATGGGGGTGATGTACCTGCTTAAAGACCGCCACGAGACCAACGTCGGCGGCAAGAAGGGCCAAGACAGCGGACTGCTCGCCACCCTGCCCTCGCTCAGGGTCATCGACGACCTGATCTACAAGTGCATCATCTTCGGCTTCGTCTGGCTCAGCACCGGGATCATCACCGGCGCCATCTGGGCCAACAAGGCCTGGGGCACCTACTGGAGCTGGGACCCCAAGGAGACCTGGTCGCTGATCACCTGGTTTGTTTACGCCGCCGCCCTCCACGCCCGCTTCGTGCGCGGCTGGAGCGGCAGACGGATCGCCTGGCTCGCGGTCATCGGGGTGTTCAGCGTCGTCTTCACCTACTACGGGGTCAACTTCCTGCTCTCCGGGCTGCACAGCTACGGCCGGCCAACGGAGTAACGTCGCCACCCGCTATCGGGTGGAGTTTAAACCCATAAGAAAAGCCGACCCGGCGTCCTTCGCCCGGTCGGCTTTTTTAGGTTTTTGTCGAACGGCTGGCCACCGTCAACCGCGGCCACCGCCCTCAATTTTTTTGCCTGCCCGCTCGGTTAGTCAACCCCCGGCCCGGCCAGCGCCTCCTCGGCCTTCTTGAGGTAGCGGTCGTGGAAGTTATCGTGCCGGAAACGCTTGTGGATGGCGGCGATGGTGCGGTAACAGTCCGCCCCCTTATCCCGCTCCCCGGTCTTCAGATAGATCCCGGCCAGGGTCTCCAGGGTGTCCACCGCCCCCTGGGGGTCGCGCAGGGCGTTGTACTCGTCCACCACCCCGACGTAGGCGGCGATGGCCCGCTGGTAGTCGCCGGCCTCCTCGTAGAGCCTGGCCTTTTTGCGTTCCAGCAGGAAGAGGCTGTAGCGGTCGAAGTTTTGCTGACAGAGCTCGTAGGCCCGGTCGTAATAGGCCTCCGCCCGGTCGAATTCCCGCCGTTCCCGGCAGATATCCCCCAGCTTGTCGGCGGCGTTGGCCATGCCGTTGACCTCCCCCTCCTGCTCGAAACCCACCAGGGCGTTGTGCAGGGCGGCGGCGGCCGGGGCCAGCTCCTTCTTGCCCAGCAGCTCCTTGCCCAGCTCGTAGTCCTGCTGGGCCTGCGACTTTACTTGCGCCTCCTCGGGCTGGTTCATTTCTTTTCTCCTCCTTGATTTTCTTTTCCCGCCGTCAGCCGCTCCAAGGCCTGACGGGCCAAGGCGGCGACGGTGGTCTGCTCGTGTCTGGAGACCCCGTCGTAGATGGAAAGCAGGGCGCCGTCGTTGGCCAGGGCCTCGATCTGGCTTCTGGCCTCGCTGGCCTTAATCAACCCGAAGAGGAAGACGGCGTGGCCGCGGGTCTCGGGGTCGGAATGGGCCAGCATCGGGTAGAGGCTGAAAAAGGGCGTGGCCCGGACGATGTCTGGCCGGGTCTTGGCGATCTCCGCCAGGGCCCACAGGGTCTGCACCCTGGTGGTGGGGAGGTTGCGGAACATCAACAGGTGGCGGGCAAAGGCCCCGAAGAGGTCGGGACGCCCGGCGATGATGGCCCCCACCGCCTCGATCAGCCCCCAGTGGGTGGCCGCCGAATCGGAGCAGGCCTCAAACAGACGGTGCAGGAGGTCGCTCACCGCCCCCGGTTTCCGGGAGGCGTAACGGGCGCAGACCTGGCCCATGACCGTGGCGTAATGCCAGCGCCGCTCCGGGACGGGGTCGTAGAGCAGCCGTTGCAGGTAGCGCATGGTCTTGGCGTCGTCCAGGCAGAGGGCCGCCAAGTTGTCAACCTCCCCGGCGTCGGCGAGCCGCTTGACCTCGGGCTTGGTGGCCCGCTGCCTCGGCTGGCCCGGTCGGCGGGCCGGCTCCCAGACCGGCGGCGTCGGGTAGGTCTCCCCCGCGGCGGGCTCCCCGACCTGGGCCGCCAACTGGGCGACATCCCGGTGCAGGCGGACGAAGTAAAGCACCCCCCGCACCGCCCGGCCCTCCAGGTTGCGGGTCTCGATCACCTGGTGGGTCAGCTCGTCGTAGTTATCGACCTGGCCGGTCAGGTAATCCTCCTCCGGGGTCAGGTCCCAGGCCAACTCCCAGTTGCCGTGGCAGGCCAGCACCAGGCATTCCACCATCGCCGATCCCAGGTTGTGCCCGGTCTGGTCGGAGACAAAGACCGCCCCGCACGGGCAGGCCCCTTGGGTGAACTCCACCATCTTCCGTTCCCTTAAGGCCTCGGGCGGAGGCACGTCTTGGCCGCAGAAGGGACACCAGGGCTTGACCGGCACGCAGGCAGGCTTGGCCATGGTCAGCGACCGGCGGCGGCTAGGGCCTCGGCAAAACGGGGATCAACCGCGTAGCCCGCCTCCCGCGCCTTGGCCATCGCCCTGCGGGCGGCGGGGAAATTATCCTGATAAAAGAGGGCCACCGCCAGGTTGTTCCAGGCCATGCCGAAGCCGGGGTCAAGCTCGGTGGCCTTGATGGCCGCCCGTTCCGCGGCCCCGAAGTCACCGGCCATCACCTGGGCGGTGGCCAGGTTTACCCAGCCGGGGGCGAACTCCGGGTCGTTAGTGACGGCCTTGGTGTAGGCATCCACCGCCTGGGCCACCTCGCCCCGCTGCTGGTGAATCAGGCCGATGTTGACGTGGGCCTGGGCCGGCTTGACCATCAGGGTCAGGGCCTTTTTGTTGGCGGCCAGGGCCTGATCCAGGTCGCCCAGCTCAAAGTACACCGCGCCCAAGTTGACGTAGGGCTCGGCGGAGTTGTCGTCCAGCTCGATGGCCCGCTTGAACTCCCGGATGGCGTCTTGCGGCCGCCCGGCCTTGCGATAGACCAGGGCCAGATGGTGATGGGCGATAAAGTTGTCGGGCAGCTCGGCGCACTTCTGCTCCAGCTCGGCGATTACGGTGTTGATATTTTCCTCTGGCATCGTCTTGTCCTGGTTGATGATGGTCTGAAAGGGCCATGCCCGGTAAAGACTCCGAAATTAATCATCACCCGGCGAATTGGCAAGAAATTAAGTGCGGCCCGCCCCGGCCGCTACCGGCATTTTCCAATTGCGTGGGGCCGGCGGGTTGGCTATCATGCGGCCTCGTGATTCATCCCTGTCAACCGTTCCGCCGGCTCCGCGCCGGCCGCCAAACGCCCATGTCCGCACCCTCACTTCCCACCAGCCACGGGCTGATTATCGCCGGGCTCTGCGGCGGCTCCGGCAAGAGCGTCATCGCCGTGGGCCTGGCCGCCGCCCTGGCCGGCCAGGGGATCAAGGTCGCCCCCTTCAAGAAGGGGCCGGACTATATCGACGCCGGCTGGCTGGCGCTGGCGGCCCGCCATCCCTGCCACAACCTCGACCCTTATCTGATGACCCCCGAGATCATCCGGCATTCCTTCTCCCAGCACGCCGCCGGCCACCAACTGGCCCTGGTGGAGGGCAACCGGGGGCTGTTCGACGGGGTCAACGCCCAAGGCGCCTACAGCACCGCCGAGCTGGCCGCCATCCTCGACCTGCCGGTGATCCTGGTGGTGGACTGCACCAAGACCACCCGCACCGTGGCCGCCCTGCTCCTGGGCTGCCAGCAGCTGGGCCCAGGCATTCGCATCCCCGGGGTGATCCTAAACCGCATCGGCTCCAGCCGCCACCAGCGCATCGTCCGCCAGGCGGTCGAGCAGTACACCGACATCAAGGTGCTGGGGGCCATGCCCCGGCTCGGGCACGACATCTTCCCCCAACGCCACATCGGCATCACCCCCTGCCCGGAGTTCGCGGGGGCCGAGACGGCGGTGGCGGCCCTGGCCAAGACCATCGGCGAGCAGGTGGATCTCCCCGCCGTCCTGGCCCTGGCCCAGCCCGTCGCCCCGCCGCCGGCGGACGACCTCTACCAACAGTGGCGGAGTCAGGGAACCGAGACGGTGCGGCTCGGCATCCTCCGTGACGCCGCCTTCCAGTTCTACTACCCGGAAAACCTGCGCGCCCTGGAGCTGTGCGGGGCCACGCTGGTCGAGATCAACGCCCTGACCGCCCCGGAACTGCCCGCCATCGACGGCCTCTACATCGGCGGCGGCTTCCCGGAGAACAGCCTCCAGGCCCTGTCCGCCAACCTCTCCTTCCGCGACTCCCTGGCCCAAGCCATCGAAGGCGGGCTGCCGGTGTACGCCGAGTGCGGCGGCCTGCTCTACCTGGGCCGCCGCATGGAGGTGGACGGCACCGCCTATCCCTTGACCGGCGTCTTCCCGGTTGACTTCCGCATGGAAAAGACGCCCCAGGCCCACGGTTACACCCGCCTCGTGGCCACCGCCGCCAACCCGGTTTACCCGCCGGGCAGCACCGTCTGCGGCCACGAGTTCCGCTACAGCAAGGTGACGGCCTGGGATCAAAACGGCCAGGAGCTGGCCTTCTCGATGCAGCGGGGGGTGGGCTTCGCCGGGGGCGAGGACGGCCTGGTGCGCAAGAACGTCATCGCCCTCTACACCCACATCCACGCCCTTTCCACCCCGGAGTGGGCGCCGCGCTTCCTCGACCTGGTCCGCCGGCAGCGGACCGCCCGCCTGTCAGATAATTGACACAAGGGGGGACGGCCACCCCTCGTCCGTCCGGCAATTTCTGCCCACCCGGAACGGGCGGGGCCGCCAAGCCGCCGCCTGCCCCGGCGGGAAACAGTTAAGCAATCTTGATGACAATCAACAAGTTAGCAACTAAACTCCCAGCGGCTCGCCCGCCGCCCTCTACCCTCAAGGCGGCTGGCATGTAATTGGCAATACGGGCGGGACAAGAGCCTTTATCCCCATCCAATACCGCCCAGGAGCCGCATCATGGAGCCCATCTCCGCCCCCGCCGCCCTCATCCGGCCGGACAACCCGGCCAGCGATGCCGATCTCAACCGCTTAATCGTCGAACTTGAGCACTACCGCCGCCAGTCCGAGTGGCTGTCCCTGGTCAACGGTCTACACGCCCGCCTGGCCGGGGCGGTGGACATGCCGGCCATGCTGGAGGCCTTCTCCGTCTGGCTGATGCCCCTGGTCAACCACGACCTCCTGGCCTACGACCACCCCGGGCGTGAGCGGCGGCACCTGCTCTGCTCCAGCCACGGCCCGGAACGCCGGCAGGCGATGGCGGCCGCAATCGCGGCCCTGGCCAACCAGGACGAGGAGGCCGAATCCTGCACCTGGCAACAGGCGGGCTTCTTCATCCAACGCTGGCGGCTTGACCGCTTCTCGGGCAGCGGCATCCTGCTGGTGCTGCGCCAGGAGCGGCAGATCGGCGAGTACGAGAGCCACGTTCTGGCCACCGGCCTCCGCATCTTGGGCGAGCCCCTGCAACGGGCCTTGGAATACGAAGACCTCTACGAGCAGGCCAGCCGCGACTCCCTAACCGGACTGATGAACCGCCGGGTCTTCGAGGAACGGATCGGCGCCCTGATGTCCCAGGCCAGGCGCCACGGTCACCCGGTCACCCTGGCCTGCATGGATCTGGACCGTTTCAAGCAGATCAACGACACCTACGGGCACGGGGTGGGCGATCTGGTACTGCAAAGGGTGGCCGCCACCATGGAGCGGGTCGTGCGCAGTTGCGATCTCCTGGCCCGGATGGGCGGCGACGAGTTCATGCTCGTCATGCCGGACACCGGACTGGACGCCGCCGAGGTCATGGCCAACCGGCTCTGCCAGACCATCCACCAGCTCGACCTGCCGGGGGCCGGGCCCGGGGTCTTGGGGATCAGCATCGGGCTGGTGGAGTGGCAATCAGGGCTCGACCGCGAGCAGTGGCTGCGCAAGGGAGACGAGGCCCTCTACCGGGCCAAGTCCGCCGGGCGCTGCCGGGTCTGCCGGGGCTAGGGGCCGGAGAGGAATCGGTCGATGGCCGCGAACAGCAACTCCGGGT
The DNA here is from genome assembly GCA_021789795.1 of Deltaproteobacteria bacterium. Classification (GTDB taxonomy): domain Bacteria; phylum Desulfobacterota; class Desulfobulbia; order Desulfobulbales; family VMSU01; genus VMSU01. The sequence goes on from JAJYJA010000013.1 coordinate 11,143, forward strand.
TGACCGGCTTGGTGACGAAGTCGTCCATCCCCGCCGCCAGGCAGCGCTCCCGATCCTGGGGCATGGCGTGGGCGGTCATGGCGATGATCGCCAGATGCCGCCCGCCGTCCGCCTCCTGAGCCCTGATCCGTCTGGTGATCTCAAAGCCGTCCATCTCCGGGAGTTGGACATCCATCAACACCACGTCAAACTGGCCCTCCTCCACCGCCCGCAAGGCCTTGCCGCCGCTATCCGCCGCCACCACCTGGTAGCCTTGCTCCTCCAGCAGGGCCAGGGCCAGGGCCTGGTTGATCTGATCGTCCTCCACCAGCAGGATGCGGCCCTGACCCCGCCTGAGCGCCGGGGGGTCGCCGGCGACCGGGCCCCCAGCCAGGGCCGACCCGCCGCCACCCGCCCGCGCCTGGGCAATCGCGGCCAGCAGGGCCTCGCGGCCCACCGGCTTGCAGAGCCAGACCAGCGGCCGGCCCCTAAGGAAGTCAGGGCCCGCCTCCCGGCCGCGGACGGCGCCGTGGAGCATGACCAGCGGCCGGTCAAGCTGGCGGGCCAGTTGCCAGCCGCCATCCCCCGGCAGGGTCTCGTCCACCACCACCACCGCGAACTCCTCCGCCGCCAGGCGTTCCAGGGCCTGGGCCGGGGAGTCGGCGGTCTCCACCCTGGCCGCCGTCCCCTCCAGGGCCTGGGCCAGCACCCGGCGGCAGGTGGGGTGGTCATCGACGATCAACACCGCCTGGCCGCGCAGGCCTTCCTCCGCCGGCGACTCAAGGTTAGCGGCGGCGCCGGGCATCAGCCGGGTGGTGAAGGAGAACACCGAACCCCGGCCCGGCTCGCTATCTACCCAGATCCGCCCCCCCATCAGGGTGACCAGTTGCTCGCAGATGGCCAGCCCCAGGCCGGTGCCCCCGTGCCGGCGGCTAAAGGAGCCGTCGCCCTGGCTGAAGGTGTCGAAGATGAGCTTCTGCTGTTCCTCCGGCACCCCGGCCCCGGTGTCCCGCACCGAGAACTTCACCCCCAGACCCTCGCCGCCGGGATAGGTCTTGCCCGAACGTTCGACCCGCACCTCGATCTCGCCCTGATCGGTGAACTTGATGGCGTTACCCACCAGATTGAGGAGCACCTGGCGCAGGCGGCCCGGATCGCCGATCAACACCGCCGGCAGACCCCGGCTTACGGAATAGACCAGTTCCAGGCCCTTCTCCTGGGCCTTGGCCGCCAGCACCCCGACGCTGTCGATCATCAGTTGGGCCAGGGAAAAGGGCTCCGAAGTCAGCTCGATCCGGCCCGCCTCCATCTTGGAGAAGTCCAGGATGTCGTTGACGATGTCCAGCAAGCGGTCTGCGGAGCGTTTGATTAATCCCAGGTACTCCCGTTGCGGCCCAGGCATCTCCATGCCCATCAGGAGTTCGGTGAAGCCCAGGATGCCGTTCATCGGGGTACGGATCTCGTGGCTCATGTTGGCCAAAAACTGGCCCTTGGCCCGGCTGGCCTCCTCGGCGGCGATCTTGGCCTGCCGCAGGCTCGTCTCCGCCAGCTTGCGCAGGGTGATGTCCATGCAGTGCTCGATCACCCGCACGATCCGGCCCTGGCGGTCGAAGACCGGATAGCCGTGGATCTCGATGTAGCGGCAATGGCCGTCCTCGTCGTAGTGGGCGTGTTCGAGCACCACCGAGCCGCCGGTGGCCATGATCTGGTCGATGGTGCAGGGGTGGTCGTCGTCCCCGCAGGGCAGTTCGCGGTGATGGCTCAACTGGTAGCAGGTCACCCCATCGGGGAAATTCAGGATCCCCGAGGCCTTGTTGGCCAGGGTGACCTGACGGCTGACGACATCGATCACGTAGAAGGGATGGCTGATCGAATCGATGACCGAGTTCAGGAATTCCTTCTGCTGCCCCAGCCGTTCCTCGGCCTGGGCCCGTTCGGCGATCTCGGCCCGCAGGGCCTGACGGGAGAGGGTGAGCCGGGTCTGGATGCGGTTGAGGAAGAGGTTGAAGACCGTAAGCAGGCCGCCGCCCAGCAGCAGACAGGCCACCACCATCAGCAGGGCGATCCGCCCCATCTCCCGTTCGTACCTGGTGACGTCCACCACCATGGTGATGTCGCCCACGTCCCGTCCCCGGGAGTCGATCACCGGCAGGGTTCCGGCCCGATAGGTGCTGCTCTCGATCCGGGCCCGGGGCAGGGAGTCCGGGTGCCGGTCGTCGGCGGCGTCCACCACCTCCCGCAAGAAACCGACCAGAGAGGGCGGCAGGTTCTCCAGGCTCTGCCGCATCAGGACGTAATGGGCCAACTGGCCCCATGCCTGTCGCCCCTCCGCCCCCTGGCCCTTAAGCCAGGCCGTCTCGTCCAACTCCTTCTTGGCGATAAAGATAGACAGCTCGACATTCAGCACCCGGTGCAGACGCTCGACAATGCCGTCCAGCCGTATGCCGGCCTCGATGTAGCCCAAGAGCTCGCCGTCCTTGAACCAGGGCCGCACCATGCGCAGCACCAGGACGCCCGCCGGGGTCAGCTCCACCCCGCTGGCCGGGGCCCGGCGGGCCGCCGCCTCTTGCGCCACCCAACTGACCCGACGGTCGCCGAACAGCTGACCCGGCCCCTCCATAAGGCTGTCTCCCGCCCCGTCCATGATCATAAAGCTGTTGATCGTATAGGTGCCCAGCATCTTGGAAAAATTCCGCCTCGCGATCCGCTCGACCGCTCCCCGGTCCTTGGCCGCCACCGCCTGGGCCAGGGCCTCGTCCGTCTGCACCGCCTCGATGGTGCCCCCCATCTCGGCGAGGTCTTCCTCCTCCATCGCCGCCATCAGGTTCCTGACCCCGGCCAGCTGATCCCGCACCTTGTCGGTGATTTGCCGGTTGAGCAGGTTGTAGGTGCTGCCCATGAAGATGGCAAACAGCAGGGGGAAGGCGATGCCGACGGCGATAAGGATGGGCCGCTTGATCTGATCGGAGGACTGGTAGGGCATGACCTGACTGGTTTTAAGGTGGAGTAGGCGGGTAAAAAGGCGAGGGCGGGCGGCCAACATAGGCGGCCCGCGCCTTCGGCGACGCTGCCCTAGACCATACCCGAACCGGGGCCCGGCCGCAAGCCTGGCCCGGCCGCCCTAGCGGCGCAAGAGGGCGATGGCCTCCAGGTGGCAGGTCTGGGGAAACATGTCCACCCCCCGCAGGCCATAAAGCCGGTAGCCCGCCTGGGTCAGGGCCGCGAGGTCGCGAATCAGGGTGGCGGGGTCGCAGGAGATGTAGAGCAGCCGGTCGGCGCTAAGCCCGGCGAGCAGGGGGATCAGCTCCCGGCAGCCCGACCGGGGCGGGTCGAGCAGGATCAGGTCGAAACTACGGCCAGCCGCCAGCAGCTCCTTGGCCGCCGCCACCGCCGGGGCCCGCTGGAAGCGGCAGTTGGCCAGCCCGTTTGCCTGGGCGTTGGCCTCCGCCATGCGGATGGCCGCGTGTTGCAGGTCCGTGCCCAGCACCTCGCGGGCCCCCACCGCGAGCGGCAGCGAGAAGTTGCCCATGCCGCAGAAGAGGTCGAGCACCCGATCCTGGCCGGAGATCTGGGCCCACTCAAGGAGCTGGGCGGCCAGCCGTTCGTTTTGGCCAAGATTAACCTGGCAGAATCCACCCGCCTCCAGGCGTATGGCCAACGACCTCCCGCCTGGCAAGGCAAGCGCGAAGCCGATGTCGCCCTCGCCCTCCCCGTAAGGCCCGCTCCTGGCGAAACCCTCCCCGGCTAGCCACACCGAGGCCAAGGGTTCCACCTCGCCGGCCAGGAGGCGGGCGGCCTGCTGGTCGGCGGGCCGGGGCCGGCGCCGCAGGTGGAGGATCATTACCACCCGCCCCTCCTGGGGGTGGTGCAGGAGTTCCACCGCCTGGGCGTTGGCCGTGAGCCCGCGGAAGCCAGGGTGAGCAAGCAGTCCCGCCAGGGCCTGGTTCACCGGCGCCACCGCCAGGGGGCAGCGGTCAACGGCGATCACCTGGTGCGAGCGGGCGGCGAAGAAGCCCAGCCGGCCCGCCTCATCGACCTGCAGCCGCAGCCGCTGCCGGTATCCCCAGGGGCTGGGACTGGGGAGGATGGGCCGCCAGGCCGCCTCGTCCACCGTCAGACCGCCGCGGCTGGTCAGCTCCCGCAGGATGGCCTCCTTGATCGCCAGTTGGGCCGGGTAATCGCCGTGCTGCAAGTGGCAGCCGCCGCAACGGCCAAAGTGGGGGCAGGCCGGCTCGACCCGTTGGGGGGCGGGCTCCAGGATTGCCAGCACCCGGGCCGGGGCAAAATCCCGGCGTGCCCGGCCCACCTCCAGCCGCACCCTCTCGCCGGGCAGCACGAAGGGCGCCATGACCACCAGCCCGCTGGCCAGCCGGGCCAGGCCCTCGCCCCCGGCCACCACCTTGTCGATGGTTACGGTATGTGTCTCCCGCCCCAGGGTCGCCCCCTATCCCTGATGCCGCTTGAAAAAGTCGTAGGCGGCGTTGATCTCCTTCATCTTCTCCTCCGCCACCCGTTTGAACTCCTCGCCCAGGTGGCTGACCTTGTCCGGGTGGTACTGCATGGACAGGGTGCGGTAGGCCCGCTTGATCTCCTCGAAGCTCGCCCCCCGGTCGAGTCCCAGGACCTCGTAATACCGCTCCTCCTCGGAGGCCTGCTGCCGGTGGCGTTGGGTGTAGCGGGCCTGGATGGTCTGGGCGTCGCTGGCGCCGATCTCAAGATAGCGGGCGATGCGGTGCGCCACCTCCACCTCGGGCTCGACGTTGGCCTTGCCGTCGGCGTAGATGACCTGGAAGATCAGCTCCAGGAGGATCAGCCGCGGCTCGTAGGCAAACTGCTGCTTGAAGCGCAGGAGCAGTTCGTCCAAGCCGGGCGAGGACTGGCTGGCCTCCCGGATCAGCTCCTTGACCCAGAGGATCTGGTCGCTGTTGTAGCGCAGGTTGACCCGAAAGAAGTTGATGATCGCCTCCTGCTCCTCGCGGGTCACGGTGCCGTCGATGCGGGCGATGTGCAGCAGGATGTTGACCAGGAGATAGACGAACTCGTTGTGGGAGGCGGTCTGGGAGCGCTCGTAGGCGCTGATCCGGCTACGCATCAGGTAGGGCAGGCCCCAGAAGAAGAGCGCCCCCAGCAGGATGGCCGTCCCCAGGCCGCCGGCCAGCAGCGCCCCCAGCACCTCGAGGAGCAGCGGCGCCCCGCCCATCATCAGCAGGATGAGGATGGCCCACAGCAGGCAGCCGCCGCAGCCGGGCCGGTTGTGGTAGCGGTATTGGTACTGGTACTGGCCGTTCATGCGGAGAAGATGGCCTCCACGAACTCCGCCGGGTCAAAATCACGCAGGTCGTCCATCTTCTCGCCCACCCCGATAAAGCGGATGGGCAGGTTGAACTCCCGGCTGATGTTGACCACGATTCCGCCCTTGGCGGTGCCGTCCAGCTTGGTCAGGGCAAGCCCGGTGAGCCCGGCCGCCTGGTGGAACTGGCGGGCCTGGGAGACGGCGTTCTGGCCGGTGGTGGCGTCGAGCACCAGCATCACCTCGTGGGGGGCGCCGGGGCATTTCTTGGCGATCACCCGCTTGATCTTGCGCAGCTCCTCCATCAGGTTGACCTTGGTGTGCAGGCGGCCGGCGGTGTCGATGATGATGACGTTGAAGTTGCGGTTCTTGGCGTACTCCAGGGCGTCGAAGGCCACCGAGGAGGGGTCGGCGCCCTGCTGCTGGGCCGAGACCTCCACCCCGATGCGCTCGCCCCAGACCTTGAGCTGGTCGATGGCCGCGGCCCGGAAGGTGTCGGCGGCCACCAGCAGCACCTTGTTGCCGGCCTGCTTGAACTTGTGGGCCAGCTTGCCGATGGTGGTGGTCTTGCCCACCCCGTTCACCCCCAGCACCAGGATGACGAAGGGCCCGGAGTCCGGCAGCACCAGCTCCGCCGGACGCTCCACCTGCCGCAGGAAGTCAAGCATCCGGGCCTTCAGAAAGCGGCGCAGGGCCTCGGGGTCGGCCAGCTCCTGGCGGCTAACCTGCGCCCTCGCCTCGTCCAACAGCTCGTGGACGGTGCGGACCCCCAGGTCGGAGGTGACCAGCGCCTCCTCCAGTTCGTCGAGCAAGTCGGCGTCGATCACCTTCTTGCCGTGGAACACCCGATCCACCTTGTCGAGCAGGGCACTCCTGGTCTTGGCAAGGCCGCTCTTCAAACGCTGCAAGAGCCCGGCCTGGGTCTCGGGCGCTGGCTCCGGTACCGGCGGGGGCAGCTCGGAAAGCGCCGCCTCCGGCGCCGGACTCACCTCTGCCTGCGGCTGGGGCTCCGGTTTGCTATCGGCCCCTAAGCCGATCTTTTTCTTGAACCATCCTAACATGATATCATCCTTATCGTTAATCAGCCGTCATGGCGCAAATCTGCTGGCGTCGCAGGGGATCGGACTTTGGGCGCCGCCAGCAACCGTGTTCTGCTCCTCCCGCCCTTTACGCGCCGGCCATACCCTCGGCGGCCCATACCATCAGGGCGACGATGACGAAGGTGGTCTCCAGGCCGAACTCCAGCCTCACCCCCGGACTCCAGTAGCCCCGGCTGTACAGCCAGGTGACCCCGGCCAGGTAGAGCAGGCCGGGCGCCAGACCATAGCCCGCCGGCACCGCGATCAGCCCCAGGGCGGGATAGACGGCGAGCAATCCCAAAAGCAGGATCAAGACGGCGTTCAGTACCCCGAGGGTCTTTTTCGCCCCCAGGAGCACCGGCAGGGTCTCCCGGCCCAGGATGCGGTCGCCCTGCACCTGGAAGACATCAAACAGGGCGTTGCGGACAAAGACCATGAGCAGGATATAGACCATCACCCCGTAGCTCCTGGCGTTTAAGCCCTGGCCGTCGTACAGGGCCGGGATGATGACCACCACCAGGGCCCAGGCCAGGGCCACGAAGAAGGTCTTGGAGCCGGGGATCTCCTTGAGCCGTGACACCTTGATCCGTTCGGCCAGAAAGCGGGGGATGAAGTTGATCCGGTAGAGGACGCCGAAGACGCTCATCACCAGGAGCAGGGACAAGGGCCGCCAGCCGCCGTTGGCGATCACCAGCAGCCCCGCCACCAGGGCGAGGGTGGAGGCGGCCATCATCGCCTTGCGGTACTTGCGGCTGAACTGCTGATAGGCCGGGTCGTCGAAGATCTGCGCCTGTCGGTCGGTCAAGCGGTTGATGTTGTGCATGGCGAAGAGGTAGCAAAGCGCGATGAAGCCGTGCGCCAGCCGGGGGGTGATGCCCTGCAGGCTCCCGCAGGCCAGGGCCAGGAGGCCGCCGCCCAAGGCGACGTAGAGGTTGGAGACCATCAGGAAACGCACCAGGCGGTAAAGGCCGTGCGCCAGATGGTTGTCGCCCCGGCCGGGGATGGCCTCCAGTGCCCTGGCCACCCGGTTGATCATCCAGGTGGGGGTGGAGGCCCCGGCGGTGACCCCCACGCAGTCGAAGGCCTTGATGGCCGCCACGTCCAGCTCCTCCTCGGTCTCGACCAGGAACACCCGGCGGCCCATGCCCTGTGCGATCTCGGCCAGGCGGGTGGTGTTGGCGCTGTTCTTGCCGCCCACCACCACCACCGCCTCCACCTGTCCGCACAGGGTGCGCACCGCCTCCTGGCGGCGGTGGGTGGAGTCGCAGATGGTGTCGAACACCTCGCCCTGCGGGTAGCGGCCGGTGATGATCCCGGTGATGGCCGCCAATACCGCCTCGTCCTGGGTGGTCTGGCTGACGATGATGTAGGGCCGCGACTGGTCGAGGACCAGCTCCCTGGCCTCGGCCTCGTTGGACACCACCTGGCAGTCCGGCCCGGCGTAGCCCATCAGGCCATCGACCTCGGCGTGGTTGCGGTCGCCCACGATCACCGTGGTCTTGCCCAGCCGGCGGTGCTTGCCGATGATCGCCTGCACCTTGAGCACCCTTGGACAGGTGGCGTCCTTGACCGTGAGGCCGGCGTCCTTGAGCCCCTTCTTCTTGACCGGCGGCACCCCGTGGGCCCGAATGATCACCGTGCCGGCGGCGGTCTCCGGCACCTCCTTCAGCACCCCGACCCCCTTGTCCCGAAGCACTTCCAGCACCTGCGGGTTGTGGATCAGGGGGCCGAAGGTGGCGATCCGCTCCTCCCCCCGGTTGACCAGGTCGAGGGTCAGATCGACCGCCCGCCGCACCCCCATGCAGAAGCCGGCCTTCTTGGCCACCAGCACCCTCACCGCCGGGGGTACTCCTCCGGCGGCCCCTCGGTTTCACCCCGCTCGTCTCCCTCGTGGCGGCAGAGGTGGGTGACCAGGATCTGCTGCGGGATGCCGCCGCCCAGGGCCAGGCGGGTGTTGTTGACGATCACCACGAAGGGCCCGGTGGGGTGGTTGCTGACCACCTCCAGGCAGGCGCCGGGGAGGAGTCCCAGGTCCGCCAGGCGGTTGGCGTTCTCCCGCATGGCCACTACCTTGACGATCCGCACCCGCTCGCCGTTGGCGGCCAGGTGCAGGGGCAAGGTGGGCGTCCGGCTGGCCAGGCAGCGTCCGCAGAGGCCGTAGATCTCGGTCTTGTGTTGCAGAACGTGGAAGCGGTGGCTCTCGGCGATCTTAAGTTGCAGGGCCTCCAGGATGTCGTCCTTGAACTCCTCGATCCGTCCGCACTTGGTGCAGATCAGGTGATCGTGGTGCTGGCCCAGGTGCAGGTGCTCGTAACGCGGCTCCTGGCTGTCGAAGTCCAGGCGCTGGGCGAAGCCGTACTGGCAGAACATCTGCATGGTCTCTTGGAGAAAGGCCCGGTCGCGCAGCTCGGGCCGGCCCTCGCCCACCATCTCCAGCAGCTCGGAGATGCTGACGTGCAGCTCGGTGGCCAGGAAGATGTCCAGGATGGCCAGGCGCTCGGGGATGCGGGTGGCCCGGAAGGACGCAAGCACCGTCTCGAACTGCTCGCGGTCGTGACGGTGTTCCTCGGCCACCGCCGGGGCCGGGGGCGCTGCATGCTTGGGCCAGACCCGCTTGAACAGGGCCGAGACCGGGTTTAAGAGCCGGGAGCCAAGCCCGCCCCGGCCCTGGCCGTCGTGCCGCCGGCACCTGGAGTGCCCGCCGCCCTCCCTTGAACTCTTCATCGCCCCTTACCCATGCGGATCGGACTGTTGGTCACGCCATCAACCCTGATGCTCTCGTAAAAAGGTAGCCGGTGGCTAAGCAAACGAGCCAAACCGCCCCGCGCCGCCGTAGATCGGTCTTTTTGCGACGCCATCACCCCTGCCGACCAAAGTCGTCGTCGAAGCGCACGATGTCGTCCTCGCCCAGGTAGCTGCCGTTTTGCACCTCGATCAGCTCCAGGGGGATGACCCCGGGGTTCTCCAGGCGATGGGTCTCGCCGCAGGGGATATAGGTGGACTGGTTCTCCAGCACCAGAAACACCCGCTCCCCGCAGGTCACCCGGGCCGTGCCCCGGACCACCACCCAGTGCTCGGAGCGGTGGTGGTGCATCTGTAGCGAGAGCTTGACCTTGGGCAGGACGGTGATCCGCTTGATCTTGAATTTTTCCTGCTCCTCCAGCACCGTGTAGCTGCCCCAGGGCCGGAACACCGTCTGGTGCAGCCGGTACTGCTCCCGGCCCTCCCTCTTCAGGCGATCCACCACCAGCTTTACCTCCTGGGAGCGGTTCAGGGGGGCCACCAGCACCGCGTCGGCGGTCTCGACCACCAGGGTGTCGGCCAGCCCCACCGCCGCCACCAGGCCGTGCTCGGCGCGGATCAGGCAGTTGTCCACCTCGGTGAGCAGCACGTCGCCGCTCGCCACGTTGCCCCGCTCGTCCTTGTCCGCCACCTCCCACAGCGCCCGCCAGGAACCGATATCGCTCCAGCCGAGATCGGCCCCCACCACCGCCACCTGGCGGGAACGCTCCATCAGGGCGTAGTCGATGGAATCCGCCGGGCAGGCCCGCATACTCTCGGCGTCCAGGCGGAAAAACACCCCGTCCGCCGTCCCCCGCTCCACCGCCTGGGTCATGGATTCGGCGATGACCGGGCAGTGGACGGCCATCGCCGCCATCAGGGTCTGACTGTCGAAGGCGAACATCCCGGAGTTCCAGAGATACTCGCCCGAGGCCAGGTAGTTGCGGGCCGTGGCCAGGTCAGGTTTCTCGACAAAGGAGCGCACCGCATGGCCCTCGCCCCGCTGGATATAGCCGTAGCCGGTCTCGGGGGCGGTGGGCTCGACCCCGAAGGTGACCAGTTGCCCGGCCTGGGCCAGGGCGCTGGCCCGCTTCACCGCGCCGGCAAAGGCCTCGGACTTGCCGATCAGGTGATCGGCGGGCATGACCAGGAGGGTAACCGGCCCCCCGTGGAGACGCTGGCTATAGCAGGCGGCGGCGTAGATGGCCGGGGCGGTGTTGCGGCCCGTGGGCTCAAGCAGGATGGCCGCCTGCCCCCCGCCCTCCACGGCCTCGATCTGGGACTTGACCAGGAAACGGTGCTCCTCGCCCACCACCAGCAGGGGCGGGGCCGCGTCTGGCAATCCCAGGGCCCGGACAACGGTGGCCTGCAACAGGGAGTGGTCGCCCACCAGGTTGATGAGCTGCTTGGGATACAACTCCCGGGAGAGGGGCCAGAGCCGGGAGCCGGTGCCGCCGGCCAGGATGACGGGTTGGATGATCGCCATGTCAGGTTCCTCGTGGGTAAATTTGACGCGTCTGGGCCGGGCTCAAGACGCCGGCCCCTGGCCTTTCTCCCGGCGGGCCTTCAGCCACTCGTGGGCCACCGGCCAGAGGGAGAGGATGACGATGGCCAGGACGACCAGCTCGAAATTTCTTTTCACCACCGGAATCTCGCCAAAAAAATGGCCGGCGGCGGTCAGGAGACCCACCCAGAGGCAGGCCCCCAGCACGTTGTAGGCGGCGAAGTGACGGTAGGTCATCCGGCCCACCCCGGCCACGAAGGGGGCGAAGGTGCGGACGATGGGCACGAAGCGGGCCAGGACGATGGTCTTGTTGCCGTACTTCTCGTAGAAGGCGTGGGTCTTCTCCAGGTGCTCCCGCTTGATGAAGCCGATCCCGCCCCCCTCGGCCCGCGCCCCGAGCAGGCGGCCAGCCGCGTAGTTGGCCGCATCCCCCAGGATGGCGGCGGTGGCCAGGCTGACAAAGAGCAGCCAGGGGCTGAGCCCGGTGCGCGAGGCCAAGGCCCCGGCGGCGAAGAGCAGGGAGTCGCCGGGCAGGAAGGGGGTGATCACCAGCCCGGTCTCGGCGAAGATCACCAGAAACAGGATGCCGTAGGTCAGGCCGCCGTACTGGCCGATCACCCCTTGCAGGGAACGGTCGAGGTGGAGGATGAAGTTGAGGGCGTCGGTGAAAAATTTCATAGGGGGTCAATCGTCTCCCTTGCGGAGCGGGCGGGAGGCGCGGTAACGGTTATTCATGATGGCGTCGCAAAAAGACCGATCTACTGCGTTGCGGGGCGGTTTGGCTCGTTCGGCATACCATCTGTATGGCCTCACTCGCCAAACACACCCCGCGCCTTGTATATCGGCCCTTTTGCTTAGCCATCGGCTGCCTTCTTGCGAGATCATCATTCATAAAGCAGGAAGGGCCGCCGTCGCTCGGCAAACTCCAGGAGCCCGCCCCGCCACCGGGTCTCCAGCTCCAGCACCGTCCAGCCCCGGCTCAAGCCCTCCCGGATCGACTTGTCGCCTAAAATCAAATCCAGCGGGGCGCGGACGAAATCGTACTCGTAGGGCGGCTCCTTTAAGCGGAACCCCTCGGGGAAGAGCCGCATGACCGCCGCCAACAGGGCAAGGCTGGTCCGATAGGGCAGGAAGGCGTGCGGGTCGGTGACGTGGATCTGAAAGCCCCAGCAGGGCGCGCCCGCCCACTTGTTGGCGGTGGGCTCGAAACACACCGGCCGCAGGAGACAGCCCGGCAGGGGGGTGTCGTCAATGGCCTTGAGCATCGCCGCCTGGTTCAGGAAGGGGGCGCCGAACAGCTCAAAGGGCAGGGCGGTGCCCCGGCCCTCCGAGAGGTTGGTGCCCTCCCAGAGCACCTGGCCGGGATAGACCAGGGCCGACAGGTAAGTCGGCAGGTTGGGCGAGGGAAAGACCCAGGGCAGGCCGGTATCGGGGAAATGCATCTCCCGCCGCCAGCCGGCCATGGGGATGACCGTAAGCTCGGCGGGTTGCGGCAGCCCGTCGTTCAGCAGCCGGGCCAGCTCGCCGAAGGTCAGGCCGTGGCGCATGGGCAGAGCCGCCACCCCCACGAAGGAGCGGCAGTCGTCCTTCAGGAGGTTGCCCTCCATCTGGCTGCCGCCCACGGGGTTGGGCCGGTCGAGCACCACCACCCGTTTGCCGTGGCGGGCCGCCTCCTCCAGGCAGTAAAGCAGGGTGGACATGAAGGTGTAAACCCGGGTGCCGGCATCGACCAGGTCCACCAGCAGCACGTCCAGATGCTCCAACATCCCGGCCTCGGGCCGCCGGGTGTCGCCGTAGAGGCTGAAGATCGGCCGGCCATGTTCGTCCACCCGGTGGCCTGACTCGACCATGTTGTCCTGCTTCTCGGCGAAAAAGCCGTGCTGGGGAGAGAACAGGCAGCGCAGCTGTCCGGGGAAGGCCTGAGCGATCAGCTCCCTGGCGGGTCGGAAATGGCCATCCACCGAGGCCTGGTTGCTCAACAGCCCCAGCCGCTGGCCCTCAAGCCAGGGTGGCGGCGCCTTGACAAGTTCTTCAAGCCCCAGGGAAATCATCGATCAACCTATTGAAATGGCAAGATAAATTTTACAATTACCTCGGATTGACAAGTGACAAAAAATACCAATATACCTTGCGAAAAACAACACCTATTGCTAACTTCACGAGAAAATAGGGGATATAAGCCGGAAGGCCAGAGTGGCTGACATTTTTTCTAGCGGCCGCCGCCTTTGGCTCTTAAGCCTGTCTCCGAGACCTCTGAGGTTTGCGCATGAAAATCGCCATCAGCGGCAAGGGCGGGGTGGGCAAGACCACCATCCTGGCCCTGCTCGCCCATCACTTGAAGAGTCGTTTCGCCAAGATACTGGTAATCGACGCCGATCCCAGCCCCCACATGGCCCAGGCCCTGGGCATCGAGCACCCGGAGCGGATCACCGCCATCGCCGAGATGCGGGAGTTGCTCTCCGCGCGGGCCGGCAAGACCGAGGGCTCGCCCTTCTACAACCTAAACCCCGAAATCGACGACCTGCCGGAGCGCTTCATGCAGGAGCGGGACGGGATCAAGCT
>JAJYJA010000173.1 GCA_021789795.1 Deltaproteobacteria bacterium
GGGTGACCGCGTAGCGGTTGCCGTTGTCGGGGTTGACCCAACTGGTGGTCTGGCGGGAGGGGCCGGTCTCGTAGGCCTGGTTCAACTGCTGCTGATCGAACTTATCCATCTCGTTGCCGACCATGTAGCCCAACATGGTGCCCACCGCCGCCCCGATCAAGGTGCCCTGGGTGTTGTGGCCGATGGCCTGCCCTAAGGCGGCGCCACCCGCCGCGCCGCCCAAGGCGCCGAGCTGACCCTTCTCGCCCACGCAGGAGGAAAACAACAGAGGACAAATCACTACTCCTAGCCACAGATACTTCTTACTCATCTCCATCTCTCCTTAATTTTCCGTAAAAGTCGTCATCCCGAGCAGGCTGGGCGCAACCCGAAATCTATGCGCCTGCCCAGATTCCCTCTTTCCCGGGAATGGCGACGGGTGTCGTCTGCAATAACGCGGATCTTTGCCGCAATCACTTTTGATGATCTCGCAAAAAGGTAGCCGATGGCTAAGCAAAAGGGCCGATATACAAGGTGCGGGGTGTGTTTGGCGAGTGAGGCCATACAGATGGTATGCCGAACGAGCCAAACCGCCACGCGCCGCAGTAGATCGGTCTTTTTGCGACGCCATCACTTTTTCTGCAGGGAGGCGTCCAGCGCCAGGATATAGGCCCGCAGATTCTTCTTCTCGTGCTTCAAACCCAGCTTCTTGCGCAGGTTGTCGCGATGGAATTCGATGGTGCTCTTGGTGACGTTCATCTGAATCGCCGACTCCTTGTTCGACAGGCCGATGCGGATCAGATCGGCGACCTGGATCTCCTTGGGGCTCAAGCCCAAGTTCATCTGGGCCAGGTGTTTGGAAAAGTTGGAGGTCACCCGGTTCAGGTTGAGCATGATGTTTTCCAGGTAGCCGCGCTCGTTGGGACTGTCCAGGATGGCGTCGAGCTGCTCCGGGGAGGGCATCACCAGCTCCTTCAAGTTAGGCATGTTGCCGACCCGCTCCTCGCTCTGGGCGTCGCTCAACTGTTTAATCAAGATGCGCAGCGACATGTTGGCGTGCTTTAAGGCCTCGGACTTCTCCGCCAGCTTGCGGGTGGTGCGGTCAAGCTCGGTGATGTCGAAGATGGCGCCGATGATGCCGCCCACCCCACCCTTGGCGTCCTTGAACACCGCCTTGTTGAAGACCAGGATGCTCTGCCCTCCCTCCTTCTCCTTGTTCTCAACCTTCAACTGGTACTCCTGGGGCCGTTGCTTGGCGATGAGCTGTTCGTCCTTCTGCCGCTCCTTCTTGGCCACCGAGGCGGGGAAGATGTCCTCGAACGACTGGCCGGCGATCTTGTTTTTCTTGATCCCGAACCACTGGCAGAAGGCGGCGTTGGCGCCGATCACGTTCAGGTCCGGCCCCTTGAAGTAAACGGGGGTGGGGATGGAGTCGATCAGGATCTGCTGGAACTGCAACTGATCCTTGATCTTGACGGTCTGCTGATCCACCAGGCGTTGCAGGTGGTTGCGATGCTCGGCCAGCTCCATCTCCAGCTGCTTGGCCTCGATGCAGCGCTTGGCCAGGCAACAGATCTCGGTCATGCTCAGGGGCTTGCGGAGGAAGTTGGTCACCCCCATCCGGTAGCACTCGTTGATGTCCTTGTCCTCGCCGTGGCCGGTGATCACCACCACCGAATAGGGGGCGTCGTGGGCCAGCTTGATCTCCTTTAGAAAACCGATGCCGTCCATCTCGTGCATCCGCAGGTCGAGGAAGACCAGGATGGGGTTCTCCTGGCGCAGGAGCTTGATACCCTCTTTGCCGTTGTCGGCGAACAGCAGGTTGTATCCCTCGTTCTTCAAGGCCTTTTGGATGGAGGCGTGAATGGCCTTTTCATCGTCAACGACCAGAATTTTTGGTATCCCCATGGCAGTCTTCCCCTATTTTGTAAGCGTTAAGATAAAATCCCCTGTCCGACACCAACTCTTATAGCGCAATTTCAGAAAAATGGTAAGCGAAAAAATACCAGTGCCCCTACCTTGAGCAGATTTTTTAGTCCCGCCCTTCGGCTGGCCGCTAACTTGGCCAATTGCAACAGGAAAATATCTGTCCGCGGCTTGAGTATTCATCCCGCCGGCCCAACGCCAGCCGCGTCCGGCGGGGCCGATTCACGCTTGCCGCTACCAGGACGAAGGGTGAAGAGAATGACTTGAACAACGCCGCCAATTCATCTATTCTGGCCCTGACCTTTCCACTAGAACCCACACCGTCGCGTCATGTCCGCGACCTTATTTTATAGCTTACCGCCGCCAACCCGGCCCCGCCAAAGCCCAAACAGGATCACGCCATGAACGACTCGGACCCCGCCGCCTCCGACCAAGGGCAGGATTATTTCCGCGACATCGAAAGACTGGTCAAGGAACGGGAGGCTGCCCCGCCTGGCCCGGCCCGCCTCACCCTCCAGGCCGAGATCGACCGCCTCTACGGTCTGGTTCGCCAGCAGCTGCTCGAAAACCGCGGCCAGCCGCGGCAGGCGATCAGCTTCGGCACCTCCGGCTGGCGCGGGATCCTGGGGGCCGACCTCTTCGCCCGCTCGGTGGCGGTGGTCGCGCAGGCGATCGTCGCCATGTACGACGGGCTCGATGGCGATCCGGAACTCAAGGCGGCGCTGGGGGTGTCATCACCCGCCGAGGCCCGGGCCCGGGGCTGCGTCCTGGGCTTCGACAACCGGTTCGGCAACGAGCTTTTGGCCGGCGTCATCCGGGACATCCTGACCGGCCACGGCTTCAAGGTGCTTGCCGCCGGCGAGTCCACCACCGGCGTCCTGTCGGCGGCGGTGCTGGAGTTGCAGGCCGCCTTCTCCATCAACCTCACCCCCAGCCACAACCCCTTGCCCTACGGCGGGTTCAAGTTCAACGCCGCCGACGCCGGCCCCGCCGCCCCGGTGGTCACCAACTGGATCACCCGCAAGGCAAATGAGCTGATCGGCCAACCCGACCCGCCCCCGAAACCGCCCCGTTCCCACCTCTGCCAGGCCTTCGACGCCCTGGATGCCTGGCAGACGCTGGTCCGCCGGGGCGCCGCGCGGCACCGGCTGGACTACGACCTGATCATGCGCCAGTTGGCGGCGCGAGAGGACCTGCTGGTGGTGGTCGATTGCGTGCACGGGGCCAGCCGGGTGCACGTTCAGCGGCTCTTCGCCAACCTGGCAAGCCCGAGGCTTATCTTCCTCCGCCAGGAGGCCGATCCCACCTTCGGCGGCATCGCCCCCGAGCCCTCCACCGCCAACCTGGCCGGCATCAGAAGGGAGCTCTCCCGCCGCCCCGAGCCGCTCTGCCTGGGGGTAATCATGGACCCGGACGCCGACCGCATCCGCTTCGCCGACCGGGAGGGCGAGATCACCATGAACCAGTTCGGGGCCATGGCCTACCACTTCCTGCACGAGATCAAGGGGCTACGCGGCCTGGTCGCCAAGACGGTGGCCACCAGCAACTTCGCCAACGCCATCGCCGCCGCCCTGGGCGAAGAGGTCTTCGAGCCTCGGGTGGGATTTAAGGAGTTCAAGCCGGTGATCGATCAGGCCCTGGTCTGCTTCGAGGAGTCGGACGGGATCACGGTGCGGGCCCACACCCCGGAAAAGGACGCCTACATCGGCCTGCTCCTGGCCCTGGACATGATCCTCACCCTAAACCAGGGGCTAAGCCAGTACCTCCGCAAACTGCAACAGACCTACGGCCTGTACGTCCCCGGCAAGGACGGGGTGACCGTCTCCCAGCGGGGCGCGGCCCTGACCGCCGCCCTGGCGGGACTCGACCGCTACCGGCAGGGAGACCGGCTGCTGGTGGACAGAGAGGAGAGGCCAATCTCCCGTCTCCTCACCATCGACGGCCACAAACTGATCTTGGATGACGGCTCCTGGCTGATGATCCGGCCCTCGGGCACCGAGCCCAAGGTCAGGTTCTACGTGGAGGCGAGAAGCGAGGCGGGCAAGGAGGCCCTGTTCGCCACCGCCCGCAGGCTCCTGGCCGAACTGGGCCTCCTGTGAGCCCAACGGCGCTGACGACGCCCCCTGGCGCGGCCCCGTCCAGAAGGAAGGGCCTTTACAAGACAAGCAAAACCAATCTGGAGACAAAAATGACCCCGAGCTGCGAGGCGATATTCACCCCCGAAATTCTGGCGCAGATCTTCCCCGCCACCAGAAGCGACGAGTTCTTCGAGGCCCTGTTCGGCGCCCCCGAGGAGGGGGCCTACGACATCCGTCTGGCCTTTGCCGGCCACCCCAGGCCCTCCACCTACCTCTTCGAGCTGCGGCTGAGCCAGCGGCCCGGCAAGTGCCTGGTCTGCAACCTGACCCACGGTCTGCCGGAGGTCTTCTCCCGCCACCCGGTCATCAACTTAAAAGGCCTCACCGCCGCCATCGCCGCCCGGCTGGGCCTGGCCCCGGAACGGGCCTCCGCCCAACTCAAGGCCACCCGGGAGGTCTCCCGCGAACTGCACATCGTGCCGCTGGTGATCGAGGTGTCGTAATCCCTCAACCCGCCCCTAAGACCCGGCCTGGTCTTCCTCCGGATCCTGTCCGGCAGCAACCCTGGGCGCGGACGGCGCGGGGGAGGCGGTCTCCGGCTGCGGGAGATAACCCAGCCCGGCGCACTCCTGGCACTCCTCGACGGTGAGCAGAAAACGGCTGACCCCCAGAAAGGAGCTACGCTGGCCGCTGCCGCCGCAGAACGGACATGGTTCCCTCCCTGATTCCCGCACCTTGCCAGAGCTCCCCTAATCCCGCCTCCAGGTCATCCAGAGGGTTAACCTTGATGGCGTCGCAAAAAGACCGATCTACTGCGGCGCGTGGCGGTTTGGCTCGTTCGGCATACCATCTGTATGGCCTCACTCGCCAAACACACCCCGCGCCTTGTATATCGGCCCTTTTGCTTAG
>JAJYJA010000014.1 GCA_021789795.1 Deltaproteobacteria bacterium
GGCAACCGAGACCTTTCATCTGGCGCGCACCCCGGAGGTGCTGGCCGAGCTGGCGCGGGCACTGGAACAAGAGCCCTATTTGGTGATCGACACCGAGACCAGCGGCCTGGATACCCTGACCGCCGAGCTGGTGGGCATCTCGCTGTGCGGGGCGGGCGAGGAGGCCTGGTATCTGCCCCTCGCCCATCATCATCCGGCGGGCGGCGGGCCGGTGGCGGATCAGTTGCCCCTGGCGGCGGTGGTGGCGGCCATCGGCCCCCTGCTCGCCGATCCCAGGCGACCCAAGGTCGGCCACAATCTGAAGTTTGACTACGCCATCCTGAAGCACCACGGTCTGCCCCTGGCCGGGCCTTTGTGGGACACCATGATCGCCTCCTACCTGGTCGATCCCATCAGGCGTTCCCACAAGCTGGACTTGCTGGCCGGCGAGCTCTTGGGGATCAGGATGACCAGCTTCGCCGAGGTGACGGCGGGGAGTAAGGCCCCGGACTGTTTCCGGTTCGTGGGCCTGGAGGAGGCCAAGGACTACTCCTGCGAGGACGTGATCGCCACCGGCCGGCTGTGGCGGTACTTCGAACCCCGGCTCGACGAGTTGCGGCTCTGGCCCCTGTTTAACCACGTGGAGATGCCGCTCGTTCCCATCCTGGCCGGGATGGAGGCGAACGGCATCCGGATCGACACCGGCCTGCTCGCCCGGCTGTCTGCGGAGTTCGGCGAGCAGCTCGCGGCCCTGGAGGAGCGGATCTTCAAGGTCACCGGGCCGTTTAACTTGAACTCGCCCAAGCAACTGGCCGAGGTGCTTTTCGAGCAGCTCAAGCTGCCGCACGGACGCAAGACCAAGACCGGCTACTCCACCGACGGCGGGGTGCTGGAGCGGCTGGCCCTGAGCCACGAGTTGCCCCGGTTGGTGATCGAGCACCGCAACTTGAGCAAGCTAAAATCGACCTACGTCGATAAGCTGCCTGGCTTGGTGCACCCCCAGACCGGGCGGCTGCACACCAGCTTCAATCAGACCGTCACCGCCACCGGCAGGCTGAGCAGCAGCGAGCCCAACCTGCAAAACATCCCCATCCGCAGCCCCGAGGGCCAGCGCATCCGGGCCGCCTTCGTCGCCGACCCCGGCTGCCGCTTCCTGGCCGCCGATTACTCGCAGATCGACCTGCGGGTGCTGGCCCACTATTCCGAAGACCCGGCCCTGATCGCCGCCTTTATCGCCGGGGAGGACATCCACCGCCAGACGGCGGCCGAGATCTTCCGCATCCTGCCCCAGCAGGTGAACGGCGAGATGCGGCGGGTGGCCAAGGGCATCAACTTCGGCATTGTCTATGGCATGGGCGCCTTTGGCCTGGCCGAGCAGCTCCACATCGGGCGCCAGGAGGCGGCGACCTTTATCGAGCGCTACTTCGACCACTTCCGCGGGGTCAAGGCCTTCATGGAGCGGATTATCGCCCAGGCCCGGCGCGACGGCTTCGTCACCACCCTGCTGGGCCGGCGGCGGGTGCTGCCCGAGATCAACAGCGCCAACAAGACGAAGCGCGAGTTCGCCGAGCGCACCGCCTTAAACACCCCCATCCAGGGCACGGCGGCGGACATCGTTAAGCTGGCCACCATCAAGGTCTCGGACGGGATAAGGGCCCGCAAGCTGGGGGGGCGGATCCTCTTGCAGATCCACGACGAATTGATTATCGAGGCCCTGGAGTCGGAGGTGGAGGAGACCTGCCATCTGGTCAGGGAGGCGATGGAATCGGCCCTGGACCTGGCAGTGCCGCTGCGGGTGAATATCGGGGTCAGCGACAACCTGGCCAAGGCCTGAGGGCGGCCATCAATTTTATTGACTGATGCCGGCAAAGGGCTTACTGTACGGCCTTTTCCGGCGGCTAGAAGTCAGGTCATTTCCAAACCAAGAGGAGTCAATCATGCTTGGCATGTTTCGCCGTAAGGCGCAATCACCGGTGATCCAGGGCACTATCCTGGTGGTTATCCTGGTATTTATCTTTTGGGGGGCGAGCAGGAACAGTGGCAACAAGGTGCAAAACGCCGTGGCCACGGTCAACGGCGAGGCCATCACCTTCCGGGACTACCAGAAGGAGTACGACAAGACGATGTCCAACCTGCGCGACCAGTTGGGCGGCTCCATCCCCAGCGGGCTCCTGGATTCGTTAAACATCAAGCAGCAGGTGCTGGACAAGCTGGTCAACTCCGCCTTGCTGCGCCAGGGCGCCGCTAAGATCGGGCTCTACGTCAGCGACCAGGAGTTGCGCAACGCCATCAAGGAGATGGAGGCCTTCCAGGAGAACGGGGTCTTCAACGGCAAGCGCTACGAGCAGGTGCTGGTCGCCTCCCGGATGACGGTGCCCCAGTTTGAGGAGGAGATGCGCTACAATCTCTTGACCAGCAAGGTGTTCGACCACCTCTCGCGCTTCGCCAGCGTCTCGCCGGCGGCGGTCAAGAACATCTTCGGCTATCAGTACCGCCAGATCAAGTTGCGGTACCTGGCGGTGAAGTCAGAGGCCTACGCCGGCAAGGTCGATAAGGCCGCTGACAAGCTGGCGGCCTACTTCGACAAGAACAGGAGCAAGTATCAGACCGAGCCCCAGGTAAAGGTGCGCTACCTGCTCTTCCCCCTGGCTGATTTCACCGGCGCCCCGCCCTCGGACGAGGAGGTGGCCAAATACTACAAGACCAACATCGATAAATTCACCACCCCGGAGCGCCGGCAGGCCAGCCATATCCTGATTCGGGCGGGGGAGAAGGACTCGCCCGAGAAGCGGGCCGCCGCCCGCAAGCAGATCGAGGAGATCGCCGCTAAGCTCAAGGCCGGGGGGGATTTCGCCACCCTGGCCAAGCAGTACTCCCAGGACGGGAGCGCCCAGCAGGGGGGGGAGCTGGGATTTTTTAGCCGCGGCCAGATGGTCAAACCCTTCGAGGACGCGGTCTTCGCCATGAAGGAGGGACAGATCAGCGAGGTGGTGGAGACCCCCTTCGGTTTCCACCTGATCCGTTTGGAGAAGATCGAGCCCGCCAAGGTCGAGCCCTTGGAGCAGGCAAAAAAGGCGATCATCGACCAGATGACCAGCGAGGAGGCCAAGAATAAGGCCTTTAAGGCCGCCAACGACACCTACGAGCAGATCATCGCCGCCGGCAGCCTGGAAAAGTACAGTCAGGGCGGCGCCCAGGCGGCCATCCACGCCACCGAGCTGTTCACCCAGAAGGATCCCCCCAAGGAGTTGCAGGCCTTGCCGGAGCTGACCAACGCCGCCTTCACCCTGAAGAAGGGTGAGCTTAGCTCCATCATCGAGACCAGCAAGGGCTACGCCATCCTGATGGTGGACGATACGGTGCCCCCGGCCCAGCAGGAGCTGGCGGCGGTGCGCGACCGGGTGGAGGCGGACTACGTGGCCGCCGAGTCGGTGAAACTGGCCAAGGCCGCCGCCGAGGAGGCCCTGGCCAAGGTCAAGGCCGGCGAGTCGCTGGATAAGGAGGCCAAGGCCTTGGGGGTGGAGGTGCAGACCACCCCCTTCTTCTCCCGCGCCCAGACCAGCGACGCCAAACTGCCCCTCGCCGTGGCCCAGCAGACCCTGAGCCTCTCCGAGAAGAGCCCGGTGCTGGACACCGTGGCCGCCGACAACAAGACCTTCTACGTCCTGGTGTTCAAGGAGGCCAAGGACCCGGATCCGGCCGCCTTTGCGGCCAAGCAGGGCGAGCTGGAGACCAAGCTCGCCGGCGAACGCAAGGAGGATCTGGTCACCGCCTGGCTGGAATACCTGCGCAAGGCGGCCACCATCACCACCAATCCCCAACTGTTACGCTAGGTTGCCCGTGCCCTCCCCGCCGGGCGAGGTCATTTGCGTTTACTGCCCCACAGGGGGTCTTCGCCGAAGCGCTCCCGCCACCACTCCTCCGGATCCAGGGCCTCCGCCGGGTTGGCGGGCGGAGAGAGGGGCAGGCGGTAGCTGGCGCAGTGCTCCATGAGGATGCCGTAGGCGGCGTTCAACTCCCGCATGTCGGCATTCGGGGTTTCGCTTGGCCGGGTCAGGTCGGGGTGGCGCTGCTTGGCGAGCCGGCGGTAGGCGCTCTTGATCTCCCGCAGCGAGGCCTGGTCGCCTAGCCCCAGAAGTTCCTTGGCGGCCACAATCTTCCGCCAGCGTTCATTCATCGTTTTCTTCCCCCTCCTCGCCTGTCTCCGGGCCGTTTCCGGCCTTTCTCCGGATGCTGTTTTCCTGGTGGTTGATCAGTCGCCGGAGGTTGTCGGCGTGTTTTAGCCAGATCAGGGCCGCGATCAGCAGGGCCAGGTAGGCCTTGTGCCCCGGCCCGTCCAGGTAGAAGACCAGGGCCGGCATCATTAGGGCCGCGGTCAGCGAACCTAGGGAGACGTAGCCCCAGATCCGCACCACGGCCACGAAGATCAGGATGCAGATTGCCAGGGCCAGGGGCTGGATGTAGAAGAAGATGCCCAGGGCGGTGGCCACCCCCTTGCCGCCCTTGAACTTGAGGTAGAGCGGGTAGAGGTGGCCGAGAAAGGCCGCCCCGCCGGTGGCCGCCACCCAGAGCTGGGCCTGGGGGTCGTTGCCCAGCAGGCGGGCGGCGGCCAGCATGGGCAGCACCGCCTTGCCGGCGTCGGCCAGCAGGGTGATGGCCCCCATCTTCTTGCCCAGCAGGCGGTTGACGTTGGTGGCGCCGATATTGCCGCTGCCGGCCCGGCGGATGTCGATGCCCAGGCATTTGCCCAGCACCAGGCCGAAGGGGATGGAGCCGATCAGGTAGCCCAGGACAACGAGACAGTATTCCATGGTCACTGGCGGGCGTGGGTCTTTAGGGATCGAGAGGAAGGGCCGGCCGCGAGTACGGGTTAAGGTGATCAGCCGCCGACCGCTTGGCAGGCCCGGTCGAGGGCGGCGATCATCCGGTCGATCTCCCTGGTGGTGACGATTAAGGGCGGGATGAAGCGCAGGGCGGTGTTGCCGGCGAAGTTGGCCAGCACCCCCTGCTCGAAGAGGGAGTTGACGATGGCCGGGCCGTGGGGGAGGCCCTGCTCGGTCAACACCAGCCCCTGAATCAGGCCTAGGCCGCGGGTTTCCCGCGCCAGGGCCGGGTGGCGGGCCGCGATCTCGGCCAGCCGGGCGGCCAGGTATTGGCCTCGTTCCCGGACTTGGGGCAGGAAGTCCGGGGCCAGCATGGTCTTCAGCACCGCCAACCCGGCGGCGCAGGCCACCGGGTTGCCGCCGAAGGTCGAGGCGTGGGTGCCGGGCGTAAATGCCTGGGCCAGCCGGTCGCGGGTCAGCATGGCGCCCAGGGGCAGGCCGTTGGCGATGGCCTTGGCCAGGGTCATGATGTCGGGAGTCACCCCCAGTTGTTCGTAGGCGAACAGGGTGCCGGTGCGGCCCATGCCCACCTGCACCTCGTCGAAGATCAACAGCAGGTCGTGTTCGTCACACAACTGGCGGAGGCCTTTTACATACTCCACCGCCAGGGGCCGCACCCCGCTTTCCCCCTGCAACGGCTCGCAGAGGATGGCGCAGGTGGCGGGGTTGATCATCCGGGCCAGGGCCGCGAGATCGCCGAAGGGGGCGTGGACGAAGCCCTGGGGCAGGGGCTCGAACCCCTGATGGAACTTGCTTTGGCCGGTGGCCGCCACCGTGGCCAGGGTGCGGCCATGAAACGAGCCGGAAAGCGAGATCACCTCGTAGCGCCCGGCGGGGCTGGCGATGCGGGCGAGCTTGATGGCCGCCTCGTTGGCCTCGGCCCCGGAGTTGGCGAAAAAGACCTTGTCGGCAAAGGAGTTGGCCACCAGCAGGGCGGCGAGTTCGGTCTGGGGCAGGGTGTGGAAGAGGTTGGAGACGTGCACCAGGCGCCCGGCCTGCTCGCAGATGGCCTGGGTAACCGCCGGATGGCAGTGGCCTAAGCCGCACACCGCGATTCCGGAGAGGAAGTCGAGATACTCCCGGCCGTCGGCATCGGTCAGGGTGCAGCCCTGGCCAGAGATCATGGCCACCGGGAAGCGGCTGTAGGTGCCGATGAAGGCGGCGAGGCTCTGGGCGACGATCGTTTGGTTCGTGGTCATGCCAGCACCTCCGAGCCGATGCCTTGGCGGGTAAAGATTTCAAGCAGGAGGGAGTGCTCCAGGCGGCCGTCGATGATATGGGCCTTCTTCACCCCATCCCGCACCGCCGCCATGCAGCAGCGCACCTTGGGGATCATGCCGCCGACAATGACCCCGGTCGCGATCCGTTCCTCGGCCTGGGCGCAGGTCAGGGAGGGGATTAGGGCGCGATCCTTGTCCAGCACCCCCTCGACATCGGTGAGCAGCACCAGCTTCTCGGCCTTGAGTTTGGCGGCGATGGCCCCGGCCACCAGGTCGGCGTTGATGTTGAAGGAGCGGCCATCCTCGCCCACCCCCACTGGGGCGATGACCGGGATGAAGTCCTTGGCGTCCAAGGTCTCCAGGATGTCGGGGTTGACGCTGGTCACCTCGCCCACCCGGCCCAGGTCGATGATCTCCGGCGGGGCGTCGGCCAGTTGGCTTTTGACGATCTTCATCTTCCTGGCCTTGACCAGGTCGCCGTCCCGGCCCGAAAGGCCCACCGCCTTGCCGCCGTGGTAGTTGATCAGGGAGACGATCTCCTTGTTGACCTTGCCCACCAGCACCATCTCCACCACGTCCATGGTCTCGCCGTCGGTGACTCGCATCCCCTGGACATAACTTGACTGGATATTCATCTTCTGCAAGAACTCGTTGATCTGGGGGCCGCCGCCGTGTACCACCACCGGGTTGATGCCGATGTATTTAAGCAGGATGATGTCCAGGGCGAAGCTGCTCTTTAAGGCCTCGTCCACCATGGCGTGGCCGCCGTACTTGATCACCACCGTCTTGTTGGCGAAATTTTTGATGTACGGCAAGGATTCGATCAGAACCTTGGCCTTTTCCACCGCCGTCTTCATGGCGTCTGCCCCCTTGTTTGGCTGCTGAATAGTTACAAAAAAACAGATGCCTCCATGTACAACAGGGAGGCATCTGTTTTCAACCAAAATCGTGGCGGGCTGGTGTCACATGGGGATGATCTTGGGCCGCAGGAGGATGATCAGCTCCTTTTTCTGGCTGACCGTGCCGTCGGTGCGGAAGAGCTTGCCTAAGATCGGCAGCTTGCCCAGGCCGGAGACGTACTGGTTGTTGTAGTTGGTGGAGTTGTCGATCAGGCCGCCCACCACCAGCATCTCGCCGTTTTTTACCCGGACCATGGTATTCATCTCCCGCAGGCTGACCTCGGGCAGCCCCACCTGGGTGCCGCCGAAGGTTAGATATTGTATGGGCTCGGTCAGGGCCGAGGTCACCGGGGTCAGGGTGAGGACGATCTCGCCGTTGTCCATGATGGTGGCGATCACCCCCATGCCCAGGCCGGACATGACGCTGTCCGGGGTGACGGTGTAGGACACGGTGCCGGTCTGGCTGTCGGTGGTGGAGGTCACCTGCTTCACGTAGGTTACGTTCTTGCCGACGCTGATCATGGCCGGCTGGCCGTTCATGACGCTGATCTTGGGGTTGGAGAGTATCTCCACGTGTCCCTGTTGCTTGATGGCGTCGATCAGCACGTTGAAGTTGGTGGGGGAGAGGGTGAGCAGGGTCTGGTTGCGGTCGGTGTTAAGGGTGCCGCCCAGGTTCATGTTGACGCTGCTTAAGTTGAGGTTGAAACCCACCTTGGAGGATAGGGCGCTCCAGTCCAGGCCGGTGGTGTTGTCGCCGGTCAGGGTGACCTCGATGATCTTGGCCTCGATGGAGACCTGGCGGTAGATCTCGCTCTTTAAGTTGTTAAGGTAGCGTTCGACCTTGGTCTGCACCGAGCGGGGGGCGGTGACGGTGATCAGGCCGATGGGCCGGTCGATGGTGTAGTAGCCCAGACCGGAGTGGCCGCTGCTTTGGGAGTTAGCCAGGGCGACGGCCCCGGCCGCCCCGCCTAAGGCAGGCGTCTGGAGGCCAGTAGCCCCAGGAGCGGACTGAGCCGCGCCGGGTTGGGGGGCTGCCGCCGGGTTGGCCGGCGTTGTCGGTTGGCCAGTGCCGGGCGCTCCGGGGACAGCGTTGCCGGCCCCGGCCACCACCGGCGTCGGCGGGGTGGACCAGATCTGGAGGATCTTGTCCAGGTTGGACTGGATGTTGTTCCAGATGTCGAACTTGTTGTCGCTGCTGTTCAAATTCAAGGTGCCGGTCATGTTGTGACCCTGGGCGTTACCCAGGACATCGCCCCCGACGCTGGTCGAGTAGGAGGAGGCGGTAAACGGCATGGCGATGTGGAACTTCTTGGTCTCCTTGTGCTTGATGACGAGGGTGTTGCCGTCCAGTTCGTAGAAATAGTCCAGTTGCCGCAAGACGTTGTCGATGGCCTCGAAGAAGTCCTCCTCCGGCATGATGGTGACGTGCACCAGGGAATCCTTGTCCACGTCGTTGGCCCAGCTGATGTTCATCGACTTTAAGGCCGCGAGCTGCTGGATGACCAGGCGCAGGGGTTTGGGCTCGTTGGGGGTGATGCGCACGCCTACCGGGATGGCCGCCGCGCTGGCGGTGGCCCCGGCCTCCGAGGCCTCGCTGGGGGCGAAGTAGGAGGGCCGCTGGTAGCGCAGCGGCAGTTGATTGCTCTCCGTTTCCTTGGCCGTCTGGGCACTGCCGTCGATGGCGCCTTGCGAGTGCTTGGCGATAAAGTCGGCCTTGGTCTGCTCTGGGGTCTTCGGTTGGGGGACGCAGCCCGCAAACAGGGCCGTGAGGATCAGCGCCCCCAGCCAGAGGCCAGCGGCGGGCCGGCGCGGGGCGGGATTCGGGGTGGCGGTGTTGGCTGGCATTTCGGTAGCTCCAGGGAGGTTGATTATTGCTGGTCGGCCAGCTTTACCCGGCCTTTGATATACTTGGCGAGGTCGGGTGCCAGGTCGTAACCGGAGTAGAGAATCGCCTTGTACTCGGCGGCCGCCAGCTCCGGTTTTTTCTGCTTGTCGAAGATCCGGGCCCGGGCGACCATGGTGTCTAGGCTGGCGTTGTAGAGTGAGGTGTATTTGGCGAGCGTGGCCAAGGCCCCCTCGAAATCGGCGTTGTCCTCCTCATAGCCGGCGAAGCTGAGCAGGGCGGCGCGGGAGGGGTGGGGGACGTTCACCGCCGTCTCGAAGTAGTGCCGGGCCTCGGGGCGATGCATGTTGGCCAGGCCGATGGCGGCCTGGAGGGCGGCCTCCGGGTCCTTGGGGTTCAAGGCCAGGGCCTTTTGGGCGTAGTCGATTGCCTCCTGGTTGTAGCCCAGGTCGGAGAGGCACATCCCGGCCATGCGCTTGGCCAGCTCAGCGTTGTTGGGCCACTTGTCCAGGGCCATCTGGTACTGGGCCAGGGCCTCCTTGAACTTGCCCTCCCGGGCCAGGCTGTCACCCTTCTGGATGATCAGGTTGGCCGCCAGTTGTGCCGGCGGTTGGCTCAGCTTCTTTTCCACCGCCAGGGCCTCTTGACCCTTGGCTGGCTCAATTTCCAACTCCTTCTTGGGAGTGACCTTCTCCGGCCAGGAGAAGCCCTTGTCCTTGGCGGAGATGACGATGGTGTTGTAGCGCTCGATCTTCTGCAAGCCCTTTAAGTTCATGATCACGTCGAGCAGGAAGTCCCAGGGCACCTCGCGCAGTGACAGGGTCAAGACGCCCTTGACCGAGTCGTCCACCACCATGTTGTAGCCGCCCACCTCGCCCATGAGCCTAAAGACGTTGTGCAGGTCGGTCTTGTAGAAGTCCACGGTGATCTTCTGGCGATCGAAGCCCGCGTCGGCAAATTCGGCGGCGGCGCTGTCTTCTTTGGCCGGCGGCCTGGCGGCCTTGTTTTTTTGGGCCTGCTGGTTGCCCGGCTGGCCGTAGAGGGCCAGGGCCTGGCTCACGGGGTCCGAGCCTTGGGGTTTGTCGGGGGCGGATTGGGCCGACTTGGCGGCGCCCTCGGCCCTGGTGGTGATCAAGATGCCTTCCGGGGCCGGGGCCGCGTCGTAGGTGAAGGGGCCGCTTAAGCTGGAATCGAATATCAGTCGCGCCCCTTCCGGCCGGTCGGCGATCCGGACCCGGGAGACCCCGCCCGCTCCCACCTTGATCTCCCGGCCCAAGGCCGGGGCGCGGAAGCCGGGGATGTCCAGGTACATGCGATCCGGCCGTCCCCCGCCCCTGGTCAGGGCCACCTTCTTGAAGTTCTGGATGGGGCCGTCGGCGACCAGCAGGAATTTGGCCTCCCCGTCACCCTTGGTGATCCTTAAGTCGTAGATCTCGGGCTTGCCGTCGGCGGCGTTCTTGTTGGCGGCGGCGGGCGCGGTTCCCTGCTGGTCGCCGTTGGTGAAGGTGAGGGTGATGTCGTTGCCGTCTCTCTTTACCGCATATTGGCTGTCGGCGCCGAGCTGGAATTCGAGCTTGGCGATGACCGGATTTTTGTCGGTCAGCATGGAGCCGGTGATCTTGGCCAGCGGCGGTTGCTTGACCTCGATGGGCAGGTGCAGGGAGTCGGCGAAGCTGGCGTTGGCGATATCGACCACCACCCGCAGGGGGTCGAAGAGCTGATAGGTGGTGAAGGTGGGGATGGCGTTGCCCTTGATGGTGGCGGAAAGGCCGTTGGCATCCTTGGCGAAGACGATGGCCGAGGCCTGGTAAGGTGCGTCCGGGGCCGCCTGGCATTCCACCCGGAAGGCCAGGTTGAGGCACAGGGCCAGAAGCAGACTGGCAAGTGGTGTAACTTTCGAAATTTTCACTCTTTATCCCCCTCTTTTCGCAAAACCATCTCGTTCGTCGTTACCCGCTTGGCGCCGCTGGGGGTGAGAGACCATTCCTCGATCTCCACCGCGTTGGGCACGATGGCCTTGATTTCCCCCCGCCGGCCGATCTTGTCGTGCACCTTGACGATATGCCCCATGCCGGTGGAGTCCTCCATCATGGCCACGGCCTGCTGGCCGGAGAAGAGGATGGCCACCAGGGTCAACTGGCTGGGCTCGAAGAGCTGCATCCCGGTAAGGGGCGCGTCCTCCTCCTGGGTGGCGGGGGCGGGCCCGGATTGTTCGGTGATGAACGGCTTAAACGGATCGGGCCGGTTCTCCCGGTGGTAGGTGAAGGGAAGGCGCAGAACCTCCTCCAAGCTCTTCTTGGCCGGAATAGCCGCCCCGGTTGCCGTCTTTCCCGGCGTTGCCGGGGCCGCTGCCCGGGGGGCGGCGGGAGTAGCGGCGGCCGGCGGCGGGCTGGCCTTAAGCGGCAGGGCGAGGGCGACAAGGCATATCCCGCCTATGATGCCGAAGGCCCAGGCGCGGTTATTTTTTCGCATTTTTTGGGGGAGCTTTCGCTGCATCGGCGGGCTCGATAAATTTGTAGGTTACCAGGTCGATTTTGGTCTCGACTACCATCTCGCCGTCCGTCAATTTGGGGGTGGTCATGGTGACTTTGTTCACATTCACGATCCGTGGCAACTTGCTGACCGTATCCAGAAAATATCCCACGTTGTGATAGGTGCCGGAGAGCGAAAGCGAGACCGGGATCTCGGCGTAGAAATCCTTGGGCACCTCGGCTGAGGGGACAAAGGCCAGGATGTCGAGCCCGGCGCTGCTGCCCTGGCTGGAGACGCTGGCCAGCAGGGAGGGGATCTCCTTCTTGTCCGGGATGAGCAGGGCGGCCTCTTTGAATCTTTCCTCCAGGTCGGCCATGCTCTTCTTCTGCTCGGCAAGTTTTCCGGCCTGGGCCTTGACCTCGGCGAGCTGGGCCTTGAGTTGCTTGACGTTGCTTTCGAGCTGGCCGATCGCGTCGCTTTTGGGCGAGAAGAGGAGGAAGTAGAACAGGGCCGCAGGAACGAGCAGGGCCGCGGCGCAGATGCCGGCCTTGGGGCCGGTCTTGAGCGGCACCACCTTGGTGTCGATAAAGGAGTCGAACGAGGTTTTGAGTTGTTTGATGTCCATGGCGCCCGACTATTTTTTCTTGGCGCCCGGCGCTGGCGGGGCGGGCGCTGGCGGGGGGGCCAGCACGTTGAAGGTGAGTGAGAACGATTTGAGCTTCTGGTTGCCCACCTTGACCAGGGAGGAGTTTTTCAACTCCGGGGTCAGAAAGAGATCGGACTTGCCGATCCGGTTCATGTAGTCGGCGACCGTGGCGTTGTCCAGGGCGGTGCCGGCCAGGGTGACGGTGTTGCCCCCGTAATCCAAGGCGGTGAGCCACATCCGGTCCGAGGGGGTGAGGTTGGCGATCTCGTCCAAGACCCGGGCCGGCAGTTGGGAGGCGCCCTTTAAGTTGTTGATGACCGTCATCTTGTTGTCGATTACCGCCTGATCCTTCTTGATCTTATCAATCTGGCTAATCACCGCCTGGAAGTGTTGCTTCTCCTGATTCAGGCTGGCCAATTGGGCGGTTAAGCTGGCGACCCGGCTCGACTGGCGCAGCCCGATCAGCCCCAGGACGGCGAGCAACAGGACAAGGGCGACGGCCAGGGCGCTCACCTCCTGGCGGGCCCTTTTCTTCTTAAGCAGTTGCCGGACTGGGAGTAGGTTGATGTGGATCATGGCCGGCGTGTTATTATATCTCTGTGGTTCTGATAGCCAGGCCGGCGGCGATGGCCATCTCCGGCGCCAGGTAGTGGACGTAGTCCTGATCGATGGCGTTGGGGTCGATCTGCACCACCGCGAAGGGGTCGCAGATCTCGGTGGGCACGCCGGTCTCCTCGGTCAGCAGCTGGGTTAGGCCCTTGATTCTTGCCCCGCCGCCGCTCAACAGCAGTCGGTCGATGCCCTGGTCGGCGTTGCTGGCCTGGTAGAAGTCGAAGGCCTTTTTGATCTCCAGTATCCACTGGGTGCAGTGTTTGGCGAAGATCTCTTCCACCTGGGGGAGATGATCGCCGGGTTCGACCCGCCCGATCTTGACCGCCTCGGCCTCCTCGGCGCTAAGGCCGCACTGGCTTTCGATCTGCTCCGTGATTTGGCGGCTGCCCATGACGATGTCGCGGGCCAGTAGGGAGGAGCCGCGGGCCAGGATGTTGATGCTCATCTTGCTGGCGCCGATATCGACCAGGGCGACGTTTCCTTCCGCCCCGCCGTTGTGGGCAAAGGAGTTTTCCAGGGCGAAGGCGTCCACGTCCACCACCACCGGTTGCAGGCCGATGCCGTTAAGCATGGCGAGGTAGGCGTCCACCACCTCCCGCTTGGCCGCCGCCAGCATTACGTCGGTGCGCTCGGCGCTGGTCTTCAGGTCCTGGAAATCGAGATATACGTCGTCGATGTCGAAGGGGATGTACTGCTCGGCCTCGGCCTGGATGTGCTGGGCCAGTTCGTCGTCAGACATGGCGGCCAGGTTGATCTTCTTGACGATCACCGAGTAGCCGGACATGGAGATGGCCACCTTCTTGTTTCTGATCTGGAGGTTTTGGAACAGGGCGGCGATGGTCTTGCCGACCGCGTTTGGGTCTTGCAGGATGCCGTCGGCGACCGCGCCTTCCGGCAGCCGGGCGCTGCCCAGTTTGGCCAGTTGCCGAACGCCCTGGCCGTGGTTGCTGAACTCGCACACCTTGACCGCGTGGGAGCCGATGTCAAGCCCCACCGCCAGGCGCGGGCGGTTTAGCAGCGCGGCCAGGGAGAGGTTGAGGGCGGGGAGGCTTAGTTTTGGCTTGCGCATCCTAAAATAATGTTAGCTGAAGATTGGCTGGCTTGACAAATTTGCCCGTCATTTCGGCCCCAAAGGGGAACCCATACTCAATACAATCCACAAAATGTCGGCTTTGTCAAGCAGTTCCAAAGGCAATCATCTTGAAATTGCAATTATTTCCCCGTTCCCTTTGGCCTTTGGCGGGGGCAGTGGTCGGTCGGGGGAAACCCGCTTGTGTTTTGCGAGAAATTGGGATACAAAATGGCGGACTTGCTCTCCGTCCCCATTTTTCGCCCCTTCCCTAAAGTGCGTTCTGGCAAGAGAGGGGCCTGTTTAGGAGTACAACTTGACCAAGAATACCCCCCCCCCTAGTGGCAAATCGGTGTTCAGGGAGTACGTCGAGGCGATAGCCATCGCCTTGGTGCTGGCCCTGTTCATCCGCACCTTCATCATTCAGGCCTTCAAGATCCCCTCCGGTTCCATGGAGCCCACCCTGCTAATCGGCGACCACCTGCTGGTAAATAAATTTATTTACGGGGTAAAAAATCCCTTTACCGGCGCCACCTGGATCCCGTTCGAAAGGCCCAAGCCTCGGGACATCATCGTCTTTAAGTATCCGGTCAACCCTGACCAGGACTTTATCAAGCGGGTGATCGGGGTCGAGGGCGACACGGTGCAGATGGTGGACAAGCAATTGCTGGTCAACGGCCAGCCCTTTGAGGTAAAAAACGCCGTCTACCGCGATCCCCACATCTATCCCGGCAACGTTCAGCCTCGGGACAACTTCGGCCCCATCACCGTGCCCAAGGATTCGTTGTTCGTCATGGGCGACAACCGGGACAACAGCTACGACAGCCGGTTCTGGAAGTTCGTCAAGCTAAGCGCGGTCAAGGGCAAGGCCATTATCCTCTATTGGTCTTGGGACAGCCAGTGGAAGTGGGGCAGCGGCTCCTTCCCGGTGCGCTTTTCCCGGATCGGCAGATTAATCCATTAAGGACTGGAGCCGGCCGTATGCAAGGCGAGTACCGTTTTGCTCACAGGCACATTATCAGTATTGATGACCTGTCGGTGTCCGACATCAACCATATCTTGCAGACCGCCGACTCCCTGAAGGAAATCTCGACCCGGGCCATCAAGAAGGTGCCGACCCTGCGCGGCAAGACCATCGTCAACCTCTTTTTCGAGCCCAGCACCCGTACCCGGCTGTCCTTTGAGATCGCCGCCAAGCGGATGAGCGCCGACACCTACAGCATCTCGGCCACCACCAGTTCCGCGGTCAAGGGCGAGTCCCTGATCGACACCGCCCGCAACCTGCAAGCCATGGGGCCGGACGCCATCATCATCCGTCACGCCTCCTCCGGGGCGCCCAACCTGCTCAAGAACCATGTCCAGGCCTCGATCATCAACGCCGGCGACGGCACCCACCAGCACCCCAGCCAGGCCCTGCTCGACCTGATGACCGTCAAGGAACGTAAGGGCCGCCTGGAGGGGCTCAAGGTGGCCATCGTCGGCGACATCACCCACAGCCGGGTGGCCCATTCCGACATCATCGGCTTCACCAAGATGGGGGCCAGGGTGCACGTCTGCGGCCCCAACACCATGCTGCCGCCCGGCCTGGAGGCGATGGGCGCCGTCCGCCACCGGCGGGTGGCCAGCGCGGTGCGGGACGCCGACGTGGTCATGGCCCTGCGCATCCAGAAGGAGCGGCAGCGAGACCCCCTGATTCCGTCGCTCAGGGAGTACGCCACCATCTTCGGCATCAACCGGGAGGTGGCGGCCCTGGCCAGGCCGGATGCCCTGATCATGCACCCCGGCCCCATCAACCGGGGGGTGGAGATGAGTCCGGAGGTGGCCGACGGTGGCCAATCGGTGATCTTAGAGCAGGTGACCAACGGGGTGGCGATTCGCATGGCCCTGCTCTATCTGGTGCTGGGAGGTAGCGACTGATGCGGGGGACTCATCCCATTCTGCTGGAAAACGGTCGGGTTATCGACCCGGCGCGCGGGGTGGATCAGGTGTCCAGCCTGCTGCTGCGCGATGGGGTCTGCCGGCTGGCGGTGGATTACGCCCGGCTGCCGGCGGAGGTGGAGCGGATCGATCTCTCCGGCAAGTGGGTCATGCCGGGCTTAATCGACATGCACGTCCACCTGCGGGAGCCGGGCGAGGAGTACAAGGAGACCATCGTCAGCGGCGCCCAGGCGGCGGCGGCGGGCGGCTTCACGGCGGTGGCCTGCATGCCCAACACCAAGCCGGTGCTGGATTCCGAGGCCGGGATCGCCCTGGTGGTGGATCGGGCCCGGGAGGCCCTGGTGCGGGTCTATCCGGTGGGGGCGATCAGCAAGGCGAGCCAGGGCGAGCAGTTGGCGGAGTTTGGCGAGATGCGCCGGGCCGGGGCGGTGGCGGTAAGCGACGACGGCCGACCGGTGGTGAGCAGCCAGATGATGCGCCGGGCCCTGGAGTATGCCGGCAACTTCGATCTGCCGGTGATCTCGCACTGCGAGGAGCTGAGTTTGAGCCAGCACGGGGCCATGAACGAGGGCGAGCTCTCGACCCGGCTGGGGTTGGGCGGCATCCCCAACGCCGCCGAGTCGGTCATGGTGTACCGGGACCTGGCGCTTGCCGCCTTAACCGGCCATCGGCTGCACCTGGCCCACATCAGCGCCCGGGAGTCAGTGGCCCTGATCCGCTGGGCCAAGGCCCAGGGCTGGCCGGTGACCGCCGAGACCGCGCCCCACTATTTCACCCTGACCGAGGAGGCGGTGGGCCGTTACGATACCCGGGCCAAGATGAATCCGCCCCTGCGCCTCCAGGCGGATGTCGATGCGGTCATCGAGGGGCTCAAGGACGGCACCATCGACGCCATCGCCTCGGATCACGCCCCCCACAGCGAGCTGGAAAAAGAGGTGGAGTTCGATCGGGCCGCCAACGGTATCATCGGGCTGGAGACCTCCTTGCCCCTGGCCCTGCGGCTGGTGCGCGACGGAGCGATTGACCCGGCCCGGTTGGTGGAGCTGATGTCGGCCAATCCCGCCCGCATCCTGGGGGTGCCGGGCGGCACCCTGGCCGAGGGGGGGCCGGCGGATGTCACGGTCATCGATCCGGAGCGGGAGTTTGTCTACGGGATTACAGATGTGGCGTCCAAGGGCAGGAATTCGCCCTTCCTGGATTGGCGGTTCACCGGTCAGGCGGTGTTGGTCATCGTCGGCGGGCGGGTGGTGCTGCGGCGTTAGGGTGCTTATCCCTTGATGTCCAGCAGGCTGCCCAGCATCTCGTCTTGGGACTGCACCATCTTGATGTTGGCTTCAAAGGCCCGGCGATCGATCATCATGGTCGGCAGTTCCTCGGCCAGATCGACGTTCGATTGCTCGACCAAGGCCTCGCCGTTCTGGGTGGGTTCGTAAGCCAGGGGGCCGGGGGTGTTGACCGTCTGGACGTTGGCGCTTACCGTCTGGCCCGCGCCCTCGCTGAAGGTCACCCTTGTCTTCTTGAAGCCCTCGGTGTTGACGTTGGCGGTGTTGTTGGCCGTGGACTGGACGCGGGTCTGAATGGCCATCAGGGCGGAGAGTCCGGAGTCGATTCCCATCAGCATGGCAGGCCTCCTTGCGGGTTGGGGTGGCCGGGATGTCCGGCGCCTCTGCCGGAAACCTAAGCATCTTGCGTGCCACCGGCAAGGCTGGCCTCGGGGGCGTCGGTTGTTGCCGGCGGCCCCTTGCGGAGCAGACCGAACTCCGCGACCGCGCTCAGGGGCGGGTCGGTGGCGAGCTGGATCAGCGCCCCGGGGTTGGCGCGGCGGATGAGCTTGCCGTCGGCGTTGGTCATTTTGGTGACCACCGTCCGGGCGTTTTTTAGGCCCTGGGCTAGATATTCAAGGCCGTCGCCCAGGAGGATGGGGCTTCTCGCCTCCACCAGGGGTGGGTTGCCGGCCTGCCGGATGATTCCCGCCGGGACATGGGTGGGCTGGTAATCGCTGCCTTGGTGCTGCATGTCTTCCGCCCCCGGAGGGTGGTGGAGAAAGTTTTCCGTATAGCCCCGGGAGCCGATCTTGGCCAGCTCCTCGGCAAAGGCGGAGGGCAGGCGAAGGGCGGTCAAGGCCTCGGGCCCCTCCTGGTCGAGCCTCCGGGAGATGAGGTCCAGGGCCGTCCGGTAGAGGCGGACGGTGGCGCCCACGTAGTAGGCGCTCTTCATCCGGCCCTCGATCTTGATGGCATCGGTCCCGGCGGTGATCAAGTCCGGCAGCCGATGGAGCAGACAGAGGTCCTTGCTGTTGAAGATGTAGGCGCCGCGGGAGTCCTCCTCCACCGGGAAGTACTGTCCCGGCCGCCGCTCTTCCATCAGGGCGTAACGGTAGCGGCAGGGGTGGGTGCACTGGCCGAGGTTGGCGTCGCGGCCATTTAGGTAGAGACTCAAGGCGCAGCGGCCCGAGTAGGAGACGCAAAGCGCCCCGTGCACGAAGACCTCCAGCTCGATGCCCACCGCCCGCCGGATCTCGGCGAGCTCGGAAAGGCCAAGTTCCCGGGCCAGATTCAGACGCCGTACCCCTTGCGCCTGCCAGAAGCGGGCGCTCTCCAGGTTGGTGACGTTGGCCTGGGTGCTGAGGTGGATGGGCAGCTCCGGCGCCAGGCGTCGGGCCAGGGAGAAGACGCCGGGGTCGGCGACGATGATGGCGTCCACCCCGGCCTGGCGCAGGAGGTCGATATGCTCCGGCAGGCCGCCCAGGTCGCGGTTGTGGGCCAGGATGTTGACGGTGGCATAGGCCTTGACTCGGTGCCGGTGGGCGTAGGCCACCCCCGCAACTAGCTCCTCGGACGACAGGGCCGCCCGGGAACGCAGGCTGTAGGGGCCGCCGCTCAGATAGACGGCGTCCGCCCCGTAATGCACCGCGATCTTCAGCTTGTCCAGGCTGCCGGCGGGGGCCAGCAGCTCCGGCAAGACGGGCTTGCCTCCCGGTTTGCCCGCATAATCAGTGGTTGTCATCCTTGTTTTCCTTTGGTCGCGATAATTCCTTTACCTTTTGGCGATTACCTTTTACCATGCCCTGACGGTGGCTGTTAATCTTTTTCCGGGGTTGATAATGGTGCCGTGCAGCTGGCCGCGTTTAAGATGACGACGTTGCGACCCTCCCCGCCCGCCGCCGGCAAACGGATCATGGTGGCGATGAGCGGCGGGGTGGACAGCGCGGTGGCCGCCGCCTTGCTGGCCGGCCGGGGGCTTGAGGTGACGGGGGCCTTTATGCTTCTCGCCCCCGAGGATGGCCCGAAGCAGGCCGAGCCGGCCCGGCGGCTGGCCCGGCGGCTTGGCCTGCCGCTGGAGGTGGTCGATCTGCGGGCCGAGTTTAAGCAACGGGTGCTGGATTACTTCGTGAGCTCCTACCGGCGGGGCCGTACCCCCAATCCCTGCCTGGTCTGCAACCGGACGATCAAGTTCGGCCTGCTGCGGGAGATGGCTCAGGGGCTGGGCTTTCCCGGCCTGGCCACCGGCCATTACGCCCGCGTCGAGCCGGGCCAGGATGGCCTGACCCGGCTGCTCGCCGGGCTTGATGCCGGCAAGGATCAGTCCTACTTCCTGGCCGGCTTGACTCAGGGGCAGCTGGCCGGTCTGGAGTTGCCGCTGGGCGGGATGAGCAAGGCCCAGGTGCGCCGGCGGGCGGAAGAGATGGGGCTCTCCGGCCTGCACGGGCCGGAAAGCCAGGATGTCTGTTTTCTTAAGGGCCGGGGGATGGCGGATTTTTTCGCCGATTCGCCTGGCCCGCCCGGCGAGTTCGTCACCTTAAGCGGCGCATGCCGGGGCCGGCACCGGGGGCTCTGCCACTATACCGTTGGCCAGCGGCGGGGCTTGGGGATCCCCGATGCCACCCCGTTCTACGTCGTGGCTCTGGACGCGGCCCGGAACCAGGTGCTTATCGGCAAGGAGGCCGATCTCTGGCGGGAGGCCCTGGCCGTGGCCGAGATGAACTGGCTCTCTGGCCAGGAGCCGCCCTTGCCCCAGGAATTCATGGTCAAGATCCGCTACCGGCACCGACCCGCGGCCGCCGTGGTCAGCCGGGGGGCGGGGGGATTGGTGATCCGCTTCGCCGAACCCCAGCGGGCCGTCACCCCTGGTCAGTTCGCCGTCTTTTACCGGGATGACGAGGTGGTCGGCGGCGGGGAGATTATCTGAATGAAGCCGGAGGCGCCTGAGATGCAGACCGAGGAGAGTGCGGGGGAGCGGCTGGCGGCCCTTGGACGGCAAGTCGCTTGCCAACAGGCGGAGATCGAGACCCTGCGCCAGAGCGAGCGGCGCTACCGGGAGGTCTTCGAGCAGGCCAACGACCTGGTGCACTCCGTGGACAGCGAGGGCCGCATTCTCTATGTCAACATCCTCTGGCGGCAGACTCTGGGATATTCCGAGGCGGAGGCCCGACGGCTGCGGATATTCGATATCGTCGATCCCAGTTGCGGCGGCAAGTGCCAGGGGATCTTCGCCTCCCTGATGCGCGGCGAGCGGACTCCGCCCACCGAGACCGTCTTCATCGCCAAGGACGGGCGTAAGATCATGGTCGAGGGCCGTTGCACCCCTAAGTTCGAGGAGGGTCGGGCGGTGGAGCTCTTGGGCATCTTCCGGGACATATCCGAGCGTAAGAGGCTGGAGGCGGAGCGGGAGGCGTTGATCGTCGACCTCAAGGAGGCCTTGGCCAGGGTCAAGACCCTGGAGGGATACCTGCCGATCTGCGCCTCGTGCAAGAAAATCCGTGACGATCAGGGCTATTGGAAGCAGGTTGAAGATTACCTCCGCACCCACACCAACGCCGACTTCACCCACGGCATCTGCCCGGATTGCGCCAGAACCCTCTACCCGCAGTTCGTTGTCTCCCGGAAGGGGAAGACGGACTGAGCCCGAGCCGCGGAGATCCTCCGTGACGCCAGCCCTCCATGTCTGAAGCATCTCCTCGCACCGTCGCCGTCACCACCTTGGGCTGTAAGGTCAACCAGTGCGAGTCCGCCGCCATTAGCGCCTGTTTCGAGGAGCGGGGGTTTAAGGTGGTGCCCTTCGGGGCGGCGGCGGACATCTACGTGATCAACACCTGCGCGGTGACCGCCAAGGCCGGGGCTCAGTCCCGCCAGCTCATCCGCCGGGCCTTGCGGGCCAACCCGGAGGGTAAGGTGGTAGTCACCGGCTGTTACGCCCAGGTGGCGGGCCCGGAGCTGCGGGAGATGGCCGGCCGGGAGGTTTGTCTGGTGGGCAACGACAGCAAACACCTCCTGGTGCCGCTCGCCCTGGCCGAGGGAGGCGACGGACGAGAGCCGCGAGCAAGTGACATCGGGGCTAAGCGGATATTCGACGACCTGCCGGCCCGGCGCCTGCCGGGCCGCACCCGGGGCTACCTGAAGATCCAGGACGGCTGCGACAATTTTTGCAGCTACTGCATCGTGCCCCACGCCCGGGGCCGGGCCCGCAGCCTGGCCCCGGAGCGGGTGCTGGCCAAGGTAAGGGAACTGGCGGCGGCGGGTTGCCGGGAGCTGGTGCTGACCGGCATCCATGTCGGCATGTACGGCCAGGACCTCACCCCCCGCACCTCGCTCCTGTCCCTGGCGCGGCTCTTGGCCGGGCAGACGGAGGGGCCGCGTTACCGGATCAGCTCCCTGGAGCCGGGCGAGGTCTCTCGGGAGCTCTTGGAGCTGATGGCCCAATCGCCCCGCTTCATGCCCCACTTCCACCTGCCCTTGCAAAGCGGCGCCCCGGAGGTGCTGCGGCGGATGAGGCGCCGCTACACGGTGGCCGATTTCGTCCGGGTGGTGGAGATGATCCTGGCCACGCTGCCGGAGGCGGCGATCGGGCTCGATGTCCTGACTGGCTTTCCCGGCGAGGGCGAGGCCGAGTTCGAGCAGACCGTAAAGCTGATCGAGGGGCTGGAGATCAGCTACCTGCACGTTTTCCCTTACTCCCGGCGGCCCGGCACCCCGGCGGCCCTGATGCCCGCGCAGGTGCCGGGGCCGGTCAAGGAGTCTCGGGCGGCGCGGCTCTTGGCCTTGGGCCAGGAGAAGCGGCGGCGCTTTTACGCCCGGCAGCAGGGCGCCAGAAGGCGGGTGCTGGCCGAGGGCCGGGACAGCCGGAGTAAGCTGATGCGGGGGTTTGCCGAAAACTACGTGCCGGTGTGCTTTCCGGCCGACCCTGGCCTGGCGGGACAGGTGCTTGAGGTGCGGATCGAGGAGGTCAGGGGCCTTGAGGTCTTTGGCCGGCTGATTTGATTTATATTGGCTAATAATCACCATGTTGGGAGAGATAATCGCCATCGGCGACGAGCTGACCTCGGGCCGGATTCTGAACCTTACCAGCCACTTCGCGGCCCACCATCTGTTCGCGGTGGGGCACGAGATCGTGGCCATGTCCACCATCGGTGACTCGCCGGAGCTGATCGGCTCGGCCCTGATCAAGGCCCTGGAGCGGGCCGATTTCGTCATCGTCACCGGCGGCCTGGGGCCGACCAGCGACGATCTGACCAACGAGGCGGTGGCCTCGGCCCTAAATCGTCCTCCCACCCTGCATCCCGAGATCCTGACCAAGGTTGAGGCCTATCTGGCCGAGACCGCCGTCCAGGGCCAGGTGCGGGCCGTGGGGGTAAGCCTGGAAAAGCTGGCCTGGCTGCCCGCCGGGGCCGAGGTCTTGAAGCCCGAGTCGCGCATGGCCGGTTATGCCCTGGTGCACAACGGCAAGCCCATCTTCTTCCTGCCCGGCGTGCCGGAGCAGATGAAGGAACTGCTGACCGACAGCGTCATCCCTCGGCTCTCCGCCTGGCGGCCAGGGGAGAGCCGGGCGGTGCGGCAACGGCTCTTCCGCATCTTCGGGCTCTCGGAGTCGGAGGTCAACCGGCGGGTGGGGCATCTGGAGGCCCATAACTCCATGATTAGGTTGGGTTATTACCCGGTGTTCCCCGAGGTGCACCTGAATCTGACCTCCTTAGGCGTCAGC
The DNA here is from genome assembly GCA_021789795.1 of Deltaproteobacteria bacterium. Classification (GTDB taxonomy): domain Bacteria; phylum Desulfobacterota; class Desulfobulbia; order Desulfobulbales; family VMSU01; genus VMSU01. The sequence continues at coordinate 22,540 of JAJYJA010000014.1, forward strand.
CCCGAGGAGGCGGAGGGCTTGCTGGCCCTGGTGGAGGCCAAGATCCGGGAGGCCCTGGGCTTGTTCATGTATGGCGCGGACGGCGACACCCTGGCCGCCGTGGTTGGCCGCCTGCTTGGAAGTCGCGGCCTGACCCTGGGCCTGGCCGAATCCTGCACCGGCGGCCTGATCTCCCAGCAGATCACCGCCGTGGCCGGCAGCTCGGCCTATTACCAGGGAGGGGTCTGCGCCTACAGCAATGCCCTGAAGAACAGGGCCCTGGGGGTGACGCCCGAGACCATTGCCCGCCAGGGGGCGGTGAGCGCCGCCGTTGCCGAGGACATGGCCTGCGGTATCCGCGCCTTGACCGGGGCCGACCTGGGGCTTGCGGTCACCGGCATCGCCGGGCCGGCGGGGGGAAGCGCCGAGAAGCCGGTGGGCACGGTGTTCTTCGGCCTCGACCTTCAGGGCGAGGTGGTCAGCGCGCGCTATCAATTTGCCGGCAGCCGGGAGGAGATTCAGGCCTTAAGCGCCCACACCGGTCTTGACCTTGTCCGGCGCAAACTTCTTGAGCAAAGCCAGGCTTTGGGTTAAAAGCAGCCCACGCGGGTTCGGCCCCGCCGGGCCCATTCATCCACCAGCGACCATCAAAAAACATTAGGCCAAGGGAGAAACTCCAATGGTAGCGCCATCCGACGAGAAGAGAAAATCGGTTGATTCCGCCGTGTTGCAGATTCAAAAGCAGTTCGGCAAGGGCTCGATCATGCGCATGGGTTCCGATACGGTGGAGGCGGTGCCGGTCATCTCCACCGGCTGTCTGAGTCTGGACATCGCCACCGGGGTGGGCGGCATCCCCAAGGGCCGGGTCACCGAGATCTACGGCCCGGAGTCGTCGGGTAAGACCACCCTCGCCCTGCACACCATCGCCGAGGCCCAGAAGAGCGGCGGCACCGCCGCCTTTATCGATGCCGAGCACGCCTTGGACGTGCAGTACGCCGGCCGGCTGGGGGTCAACATCGACGACCTGTTGATCTCCCAGCCGGATTTCGGCGAGCAGGCCCTGGAGATCGCCGAGATCCTCTGCCGCAGCGGGGCGGTGGACGTCATCGTCATCGACTCGGTGGCCGCCCTGGTGCCCAAGGCCGAGATCGACGGCAATATCGGCGACTCCCACGTCGGCCTCCAGGCCCGGCTCATGTCTCAGGCGATGCGCAAGCTGGCCGGGGTGCTTAACCGCACCAACACCGCACTCATCTTCATCAACCAGATCCGGATGAAGATCGGGGTGATGTACGGCAACCCGGAGACCACCACCGGCGGCAACGCCCTGAAATTTTACTCCTCCATGCGCTTCGATATCCGTAAGATCAGCGCCCTGAAGGACGGCACGGACGTGGTCGGCACCCGCACCCGGGTCAAGATCGTGAAAAACAAGCTGGCCCCGCCCTTCAAGGAGGTGGAGTTCGACATCATGTACGGCGAGGGGATCTCCAGGATCGGCGACATGATCGACCTGGCGGTGGGGCAAAATATCATCGAGAAGAGCGGGGCCTGGTACGCCTACAACGCCGAGCGTATCGGCCAGGGCCGGGAGAACGTCAAGTCCTTCCTGAAGGAGCATCCTGCGATGGCGGAGGAGATCGACA